>DASUNL010000374.1:0-2822 GCA_036277175.1 Pyrinomonadaceae bacterium
CTCGGCGGCTCGCGGAGTGATGTGGTGGTTGACGTGCGCGACCGGGGTGGCGGGCGCTATCTCCTCGATGCGCGCGCGCGCCCAAGCCGAGTGGACGATGATTCCTTCGGCGGCGCGGGCGAGGCGGCGGTTGAGCGGGTAGAGGAGCGGGCGCGAGAAGTGCGCGGGGATTCCGCCGCGCCGGAGAGCCTCTTCGGCCGCCGCGCGCTCCGTCGCGCCGTGCTCGGCCTCGACCTCGTCGAGATAAATGTCGAGGTCGCCGCGCGTGCGCGCAAGTCCGAGGAAGAAGTCTTGCAGCGCGAAGTCGTGGAAGACGGCGATGCCGGGGCGCGCGCGCATCGCGTCGAAAATTCCGGCGTGGTAGCGGTGGTCGTTGCCGAGGTGGTACAGGGCCGCGTCGTAGTCGTCGAGACGCGCAAGCACCGAAGGGTCGGCCGCGTAGTCGAAGACGCGGAAGCGCGCGAGCGCGGCGCGGTTCGAGGGCGCGAAGCCGTCGACGAAGAGGTCGACCGCCGCGCCCGCGTCGGCGAGGTGCGGCAGAAGCTCCTCGCTGTAGTCGGAGATGCCCGACGGCTGCGGGTTGAGCGGGCTGAAATACGCGAGTCGCATAAGAAGCTGTTAGCTGTAAGCTGCTAGCCTTTAGCTTTCAGACAGTAAACCATCGACATCGATTCTTAAGAGGCGACGCGCGCGGCGGCGTCTGCCGTGAGTTGATGGCTGATGGCTAATAGCTTACAGCTTTAAATGCAGTCGTCAACGCGCGCCTTCGCGGACGCCTTCGTCGGCGCGGCCGACCTCGATGAAGAACATCGGAATCCGCAGGTGCGGCGAAAAGTATGGAAGCTCGAAGGGGGTCACGCTCGTCGCCGTCAGGCCGCGCCGTTCGAGGTCTGCTTTGGCCGTCTCAAGATTTTCGGCGAAGGCGAGCGAGGCGATACGTCGGCCGCGTGTGCGTTCGAGCGCGCGTCTGAATCTCGCGCGCGACTCGTCGCTGTCGAAGTACTGATAGGTGTTGACGCCGATGACGGGCGCGCGCTCGTTGAGTAGTACCTCGATACTCGGCGTCTTGATGCCCGACGCGACCCAGACCTCGACGCTGTCGAATCGTTCGCGCCACTCGTCGGTCAGAAAGTCGCGCGCCGAGTGGTCGCGCAAAAGATAGGCGGCCTCTTTCTCGAAAGCGTCGGGGCGCTTTAGCAAGGTCGGACGCCCCGCCCACTCTTGCCGCTTGACGTGATGCCACGCGCGCGCCGCCTGCCAAGTGAGCGCGAGCCACAGCGCGACGGCGAGCGCGACGCCGACTTCGCGCCAGCGCGGCCTCGAAGCGCGCGCGAGCCAAGAGGCGAAGGCTAAGATGGCGACGCCCGCGAGCAGTTCGACCGCGAGCGCGTAGCGTATGTAGCCCGTGCTGAAACTCCAAAACAGAGCGCCGCCCGCGACGACGAAGGAGAGCGCGACGAGACGCGCGTCGCGCCGCGCGAAGATGAGGGCCGCGAGGGCCGCGACGAAGCCGAAGGAGATTCGCCCCGTGTAGACGGCCAGCTCGCACAGTCGCTCCGTCCTGAAAGGGATGAGGACGGGCCAGAGCAGTTTCTCCATCAACCCGGACGGCCCCCAGCGCGGGTCCCAGACGCTGTGCTGCGGCCAGTAGGCCGAACGGAAAATGCCGTTGTAGACGGGGAAGACGGGGCTGCCCGTCTCGCGCCAGAGATAGACGGCGAACGGCAGGAAGGTGACGAGGAAGGCGGCGAGGCAGACGAGCGTCGGCCGCGCGAGACCCTTCAACGAATAATGTCGCGACGCGAGCACGCGGTACGCGCACAGCAGGACGACGGGCAGCGCGACGGCCGCGTTCGTCAACTTGAAAGCGACGCTCATCCCCAAAAGCAGCGCGACGCGCGCGAGCAGACGCCGCTCGACATCGGCCGCGCCACTCGTCGCAACGCCCGCCGCGGCGTTCGTCGCGACGCTCGTTGCGTCAGTCGTCGCGTCGCTTGTGCTCTCGCCCGTCGCGTTGTTCGCCGCGTCGTCGCGTGCGCCGAGTCGAAGCGCGAGGTAGGTGGCTTCGAGGACGAGCGGGAGCGCGAGCAGGTCGGCCATGTAGTTGTTAATCTCAAACAGCGCGTGCTCGACCACGACGACGAGCAGGACGCCGCCCGCGCGCAGCCACGCGCCGCGCAGGTGCGGGCGCAGGAGCTTGTCGCAGACGCGCGCGGCCCAGACGTAAGCGAAGAGGTTCGCGATTGTGCCGAGCCGGTAGCCGAGCGCGTGGCGGAAGAGGCCCGTCACCATGTCGGGCGCGGGGTTGTAGGGCGCGGGCGTCGGGAAGAACTCGTCGGCGCGGTAGACGAAGCCTTCGAGCGCGCGCTCGGCGTGCAGAAGCCGGTAGTTCAAAACGTCGAACGACACGTCTGGGAAGACGACGCGCATCGAGTAGACGAAGGCGAGCGGGAGCGCGACGACGAGCCAGAAGGGGAGACGCGCCGTCGTCTCCTCCGACTCGTCTTTCGACGACACGTAGAAGAAGAGCGCGGCCGCGCCCGCGACCGACGAGAGCGCCCACGCCGCCGCCTGATTGTCCGTCAGAAACCAGAGGTACTGCCGCGCGAAGACCGCGAAGTAGAGGCCGAGCAATGCGTCGGCGGGCAACTCCGCCCGTCGCGCGAAGCGGCGCGCGCGCTCCGCAAACGTGTGCGATGTTGAAACGTGCGCGTCCGGCATCGCCTCGGCCCTAGCCCCCGTCGCCCGCCGCGCGCCGTCGCCCGTCCGACACGTGCGCCGCTTCGGCGTCGCGCAAAACAGGCGCGGCGGCGCGACGCTCG
>DASUNL010000375.1:0-5653 GCA_036277175.1 Pyrinomonadaceae bacterium
TCGCGCGCTTAAGCCATAAGCGCGCGAGCTTTCTACATGGGACGATGCGCCGCCCCCGGCTACTTTCCTGCTGCCCCTGCGGGGCTTCCCCGCTTTAGAAGGTGAAGCGGACGCCCGCCTGTATGCGTCGGTTGCCGGCCGCAGGGTTGCCGCCGCCGCCGAAGCCGCCGACCGTCGAGAGCGATTCGCCGAAGTTCGGCGAAGTCAAGTTCCCGACCGGCGTGGCGAGGTTCGTGCGGTTCAGAAGGTTCGAGAACATCAGCGAGAAGATGAGGTTGTAACGCTTCTGCTCCGAGCCGCCCGGCGGGCCGATGCGAATCGCGCCCGGAGGGCCTCCGCCCCCGACCTGCTGCTGCGCGCGACCGCCCTGCGGCCCTCCGCGCGCCCCGCCCTGTCCGCCGCCCTGCGCGCCCGCGCGCTGCTCGCCCGAGCCGGGCAGACTGCCGAAGCCGAACGCGCGGCTCATGTGCAGGTTGACGGAGACGAAGTTATGGCCCTCGCCGTAGTTGCGCGGGATGATGGTCTGCCCCGCTTTGGGGTTGATGTCGAAGTTGCCCCAAGGCGTCACGCGAAGCTCGCTCTCAAGAGTCTGCCCGTCGGCGAACGCCGGGCGGTCGTTGAAGATGCCGTCGCGGTTGTTGTCGAAGCCGGTCGTGATGTTGAAGGGCTGGCCCGTGCGCGCGATGACGATGGGGCTCAGCGAGAGTTTCAAGTAGGGCACGGCGAGGTTGCCGCCGAAGGTGAAGCGGTGACGCGCGTCCCAGAACGTGCGGCCGTACTCGGTGCTCGTGTCGTAGGAGTTGGCCGGGAAGCTGAACGGCGAGTCGGCGTCCGACTCGGCCTTGCCGATGGTGTAGTTGGCGAAGACCGAGAAGGCGCGGCTGAACTGGTTGCGTATGCCGACGTTGACCTGCCGCATGTTCTGCGTCCCCGACGACTCGAACTGATAGACGTCGCCCAGCGACGGGTTCGGTCGCTCGCCGCCCGCGAGCGGCGCGTTGATGTTGCGCGAGCGCAGGAGGTGGCGCGTGTTGGCCGTCACGGCGAAGCCGAAGACGGTGAACTTGTAGGGCAGTTGGCGCTCGACGATGAGGCCGACCGTGTGCGTGTAGGGCGAGCGGATGTCGTGGGCCAGTTGCCGCGTGACCTGCGACAGCGCGAAGCCTTGCAGGTCGTCAATCGTCGGGACTTCGGGGAAGCGCGCGAGGAGCGTCCTCGCCAGCCCGCCTTCGATGGGGTCGGGGTCGTTGGCGCTCAGGATGAACTGCTGCTGGTTCGTGCCGTTGAAGCGGTCGGCCTGCAAAGTCAGGTTCTCGGCGATGCGGTCGTAGAAGAGGCCGTAGCCGATGCGTATGACGGTCTTCGGCGGCCCCTGCCCGCCGCCGTCCGGCGACCAAGACATGAAGACGCGCGGCGCGAAGTTGAGATTGTTGCTGACGTTCGTCTGCGCCTCGTAGCGGAGGCCCGCGCCGAGCGTCAGGTTCGGACGAATCTTCCAATCGTCTTGGAAGAAGCCGCCGAAGTCCACTTGACTGACTTCGGTGAGGGGCTGGCCGCCGCTCAGGAAGAACTGCGTCGGGAGCGCGCCGAAGGCTGTGAGCTGGTCGGCCGAGAGGCCACGGTCGCGCAGAAGCTCGAAGCGGCGGAAGCGTTCGAGACTCGTCCGCTGCTCGACGGGGAGCGACCCTTCGGGGCCGAGGAAGGGGTTGCCCGCCTCGTCGAAGAGGAGCGCGCGCGTCATGCCGACGCCGCCGAAGGTGAACGTCCCGTTAAAGTTGTTCTCGGAGAAGTCCGAGACGCGGATGCCGCGCACGCGGCCGCCGAACTTGAACGAGTGGTTGCCCCTCGCAATCGTCGTCGTGTTGGTCAGCTCATAACGACTGTCCTCGTTGAACGAGTCGCCCACGGTCGCGCCGCCGCTGAAGAAGGCTTCGAGGACGTTGACGGCGACGCCCGTGGCGGCCGCGTCCTGCTCGCGACGGTTGCGTATGAACTGGAAGCGCGTCTCGTTGATGGTCGACTTGTTGAGAATCGAAGTCTCCGTGAGTTGCAGCGTGTGCGAGCGCACCGACTGGTCGAAGGCGCGCTCGGGCAGGGAGAAGACCGAGACGCCCAAGTTCTCGCGCTCCTCGCTGAAGAAGTTGTAGCGCGCGACGAGCGTGTGGTTCTGGCCGAGCGCGTAGTCGACGCGCGGGCTGACGCTGAACTGGCGGCGCGGCGTGAGCACGGTCGTCACGAACGACGCGGGCGCGAGCGCCGACGGGTCGAGGACGGTGGCGTTGACGATGTCGTTATCGTCTGTGATGTTGCGGTCGATGTCGAAGAAGAAGGAAGACTTCTTCGGGATGATGGTGCCGGAGAGGTTGCCGCCGAGGCGTCGGAACTGGAAGTCGGCGCGACGCTCGGCGAACGGGTTGCGCGCGTTCATGCTCTCGTCGTTGAAGGTCGCGCTCGCGCTGCCGCGCCACTTGTCCGTGCCGGGCTTGGTGAAAATCTGTATGCCTCCGAAGCCGGGCTGGTCGCGGTCGGCCGCGATGGGGTTGTCGTTGATGCGAATCTCGCGAATCGAGTCGCGCGGCGGGATGCGCCCGCCCTCGAAGCCGTCAATCGTAATCTGCCCGCCGTTCGGCCCGGCCGCCGGGCCTGCGAGAGCCTGCAAGGCGGCGGCCAACTCGTCGGGGTCGTCGGGCAAAGCCTCGATGTCCTTCTCGCGTAGGACGAGCGCGTCGCCCCGGTTGTCGATTGAGATGGGCTGCTCGGAGGCGACCGTCAGCTCTTCGTTCTCCAAGGAGACGCCGAGCGCGATGTTGAGCGGCTCGCCACGGCCGGGCGCGATCTCGACCTCGGCGTTCTCGTAAGAGGCGAAGCCGGGCGCGGCGACGCGGACGGTGTAGCGTCCGGGCGCGAGCGCGGGGATGGCGTAGTTGCCCTCTTCGTCGGTCGTCGCGGTCTTCTCGACGCCTGAAGCATCGGCCGCCGTGACGGTCGCGCCGATGACGACGCCGCCGAACTCGTCCGAGACCTTGCCGCGCAGAGTGCCCGAAGCGGTCTGCCGCGCGAAGACGACGCCGGGCAACAGAAGCGCCAGCGTCAAAACGAGGCCCGCGCCGCGTCTCGCACCTTTAAGAATGAAGTTCATGATGAAGTGCCTTTTCCTGTGTCTGAAAGAAAACTCTCTTGCGAGAAAATTGACCTTACGGCTGGCCGATGCCGAAGCCGAACGGGTTGGGAGCGCCCGCGCCGCCGCCGCCGCCACCGGCCGGGCCGCCGCCGCCACCGCCGCCAGCGCGGCGAGCCATCATCGCGACGATAGGCTCTATCCCCGCGACGAGCTGGATGGCCGTGACGCGCGTCGGGTCTGCGCCGACCGTGGAGGAGACGACAATCATGTCGCCCGCTTTAAGCTCGGCGACGGTGGTCGGGGGTAGACGCTCAAGCATCTCCGCCATGTCGCCCATGCGTCGCGCCATGCCACCGCCCGCACCCGGCGCGCCGCCCGCAGGAGGCGTCGCCCCGCCCGAGCCGTGCTGCTGCACGACGACGCGCTGCTGTCCGCCCGCCGCGCCCGGCGCTGCGCCACCCGCGCCCGGCGCGCCGCCGCCGCCGCCCATCATCGCCGCGAACTCGGCGGGGACGCGCTTGAGCATCGAGTCGGGGCGGACGACGACCGTCATCACGGCGTTGCCCTGCATCTGCTTGACGGTGATTTCGTTCTTCGCCGCGTCGACGGCCGAGACCGTGCCGAGCGTCGTGCGGAAAGTGCCGGTCACAATCTCCTCGGGCGTGAACGTCGCGCCGTCCGCCGAACGCTCGCCCTTGGCGCGCAACTGGTCGCCGACCTTCACCTCCTCGAACGTCGAGGGCTTCGCGTCGCTGAACTTGACGGAGTCGGGCGCGTAGCGTCGGAACTTCACCGCGTCGCCCGCGACGGCGAGCTTGACGGGCTTCGGCCCTTCGGGCGTGCGCGTGTTGAGCGTAATCTCTTTCGTGGCGGGGTCGACGGCCGCGACCACGCCGACCACTCCGCGCGCCTTCCACTCGGCGCGCTCGGCCTCGCGCTTCTTCTCAAGGTCGGCCTTCGTGTTGACGATGAGGGCGCGGCCCATGACCGACTTGCGGTCGTCAGACAGAGCGCCGCGCGCAAACACGCGGTCGCCCGCGACGAGTTCGGCGAGCGTCATCGGCACGGCCTTGTCGAGTTTCGTTTCGCCCGGAGGGTTGCGGCGGATGATGGTGTTGTCGGCCGTGGCGACGGTGACGACCGACCCCATGTCCGTCTTGACGAAGACCTGCTTGGCATTGGCGTCCACGGCGACGACCTCGCCGATGACGCCGTTGGGCGTGACGCCGGGGTCGTTTTGCTGCGCGGCGCGCGCGGAGAGATTCACGGCCCCGACTGAAAAGACGAGCAGGGCGAAGGCGGCGAGAAACTTCTTCATCTAGCGATCCTCGTTTCTGACTTTTGAGACGGAGCGCGTTTCCCCGTCGGCGAATGATTCGGAATGAGTACGGCGACCCGCGGGTGGCGGTCAGTAGATTTACGACCGGGCAATTAGGTTTGTTCCCAAAGCGTTCGGCGAACGGCGTCCGACACCCCGGCGGAGGAGGGCGGCCCGCGCGTGCGCGCGTCGTCCCTCCCAGATTCCGACGGGAGGGCGTGAAAGTTCCATAACCTGCGCCGCGCGCGAGGGAGTAAGACGCGCGAGAGGGCGTTTAGGTTTGCGCAAATTTTGGCGGGAAGTGGTTTAAATGCGGGGGGCGTAGGGCGGCCCGCCGGGGCGCGGACGGAGGCCCGCCGGGGCGCGGGCGTCGTGCCGGAGTGGCCGACGCCCGCGCGCTGCGGGCGCGTGCGGCCTTTACCTCTGCGGGGCGGTCTTGAGCGCGGCCTCGATCATGTTCTTTAGGCCCTCGTAGGAGCGGTCGCCCGCGCGCCGTCCGTTGACGAAGAGCGTCGGCGTGCCCGAGACGCCGACCTTCTGCCCGTCGAGTTGGTCGCGCCGCACCTGATCGGCGAACTTGCCCGAGTCGAGCGCGGCGTCGAAACGCGCGCGGTCGAGGCCGAGCCGCGTCGCGTACTCCTTCAGTTGCGGAGTCCCCAGCGCCGACTGGTTTCGATAAAGCAGCGCGACGTACTCCCAGAACTTGCCCTGCTCGCGCGCGGCCTCGGCCGCCTCGGCGGCCTTCTGCGCCTCGGCGTGCTGTTCGAGCGGGAAGTCGCGCACGACGACGCGCAGGCGGTCGCCGTACTCGGCGGCGAGCCGCTCGATGACCGGGTGCGTCTCGGCGCAGGCCGGGCACTGGAAGTCGGTGAACTCGACGACGGTGACCGCGGCGCTCGGGTTCCCCTTCGACGGCTGGTCTTCGACCGAGATTTTGTAGGTGGGCGGGACGGGCTCGGCGAGGAAGAGCTGCACGCCGGCGCCCTGCCGCAGGCGCTCGGCGAAGGCGCTGCTCAGCTTGGTCTTCTCCTGATCCTGAAGGTACTCGATGATCTGGTACTTGACCTGCTGGAACTCGCCGTTGATGCGTCCCTTGTTCTCGTTGTAGAAGGCCAGCGCCTGCGTCTCGTTGACGACGGGCACCTTCGCGCCGATCTCGGCGTCGAGCAGGGCGCGGGCGGTGACGCCGCGCTTCTGCGCCTCGCGCTCGAGCA
>DASUNL010000376.1:0-10989 GCA_036277175.1 Pyrinomonadaceae bacterium
GATGAGTTGGCTGCCCTCTTCGCCGTACTTGCCCGTCAGCGTCTCGATGTTCTCGACGGCCGGGGTTTCGAGCGGCTCGAACCCGTAACGCTCGTAGACTCCCTTGATGACCGAGATGACGTACTCCCTGCGCCGCACCTCGTCGGGCAGAAAGTCGCGCATCCCGCGCGCCGGTTGGGTCTTCGACATAACTCAAGTGACGTGTGACGTGTGACGTGTGATGAGCGGGAACAAGCCTTAACTTGTCACCCGTCACTCTTATATTGCCTCGTGTACTCGACGTAGTTCTGCCAGTAGACGTCGAGGCCCGCGACCTCCTCGTCGGTGAGTGGGCGGCGGACTTTGGCCGGCGCGCCCATGACGAGCGAGCGCGGCGGGATGATAGTCCCCGGCGTGATGAGCGACCCGGCCGCGACGAGCGTGCGCTCGCCTACATGAACGCCGTCCATGACTATCGAGCCCATCCCGACGAGCGACCCGCGCCCGACGTGGCAGCCGTGGAGCGTGACGTTGTGGCCGACCGTCACCTCGTCTTCGAGGACGGTGGCGTGCGTGCCGTTCGTGACGTGGACGACCGTGCCGTCTTGAATGTTGGTGCGCGCGCCGATACGGATGTGGAAGACGTCGCCGCGCACGACGGCGCAGAACCAGACCGAAGACTGCTCGCCCAGCGTCACGTCGCCGATGATTTGCGCGCTCTCCTCGACGAAGGCCGAAGGATGAATTCGCGGGTGCTTGCCGCCGAAAGGTCTAATCACTTCTGCTCTTCCTCCGCGCCCTCGGGCTGTTCGGCCGCCAGCGCCGAGACCCTCCGCGCGCCCTCCGCGCCCGCGACCGTCACGAGCAGACGCGCGCCCGAAGGCATGTCGGCCGCGACGACCGTCTCGCCCGACTCCTTCGACGCCTCGCGCCAGTTGGCGAGCTTGTCGGCCGCGCCGCCCTCTTCCTTGAGCGACGCCGAGAAGCTCTTGACGTAATCGGTGCGGGCCTGCGCGCGCCCTGAGTCGTTGGCCTTGCGGTACTGCGCGCCGAAGTCGTCGCCGAACGAGACGAAGTTGTCCCAGTCGATCATCTCTTCGACGCGCCCGTCGCCCTCGGCGAGCAAGCGGAACGCCTCGCGCGCGAACTCCACATCATTCTGCGCGGGCGGCGTCTGCGCCGCGTTCTGCTGCGCGTTCTGCGACGCGCCTCCGCCCTGTCCCCTTTCGCCGCACGCGGCGAAGAGGAACGCGGCGGCGAGTAAAAATATGAGCGGCACGAGCCTCTTGAGCCTCTTCATGACGACTTCCCTTCGGCGTTTAAGGAAAGTCAGAACGGTAGCATGAGGGCGTAGGCAGGGCAAGCGGGTGCGTTTCGACGCGGGCGCGCGCCGCGTGTCGAGCGCGCGTCGCGCGTCGGGCGTCGGAAGCGTGGGCGGGCTGTCGCTTTTAGTCTACGTCAATCGAGGCGAGACCCTGCCGCCCATCCTTGTGCGTGACGGTCAGGCGGATGCTCTTACCGTTGCGGATTTTGCCGACGACCGTGGTCGTGTCGCCCGCGCGCGACTGCTCCTTCCACCCGCTCACGTCGGTGAGCTGCGCGCCCGTCTGTTTGAACGAGTTGGCGAAGGTCGAGATGAAGGAGGTGCGGAATGCGCCCTTCGCCGTGTCGCCCGGCATGGCGCGATACTGCGAGCCGACGTCGACGTCGGCGACGCGGAAGCTGTCCCAGTCGACCATCCACTCGGCCGAAGAGTCGCCGCTCGTCAGACTCTTGAAGGCCGTCTCGGCGAACAGCGTGTCGTTCATCGAGGCGAGCGCCGGGGTGGCGGACGCATTTGTGTTGGTGTTGGCGTTGGCGACGCTCGTGTTGGCGTTACTGTTCGAGTCGGTGCGGACGCCGGCGAGCTTGTCGAGCCCGCACCCGAGCGCGAAGAAGGCCATCACCAACAATGCGGCAAGCGAATTTTTCATCGGTCGCTCCTTAGAAGTGCAAAGGTGGGTCGTAAAGTGTTAATGTCGCGGGCGACGCCGCGAAGGTTTGCGCCGCGCGAAGAGGAGGACGGTTAACAGCGTGCCGACTTCAACACCCCCGCCCTACTTCCCCCAGAACACCCTCTCGCCCGGCGACGAGAAGACGCGACGCAAGCTTAAGCTCGCCCTCGCCGGGTGCATCGTGCTCGTTCTGGCCGCGCTCGTCGGCGTCGTCTGGGCCGTCGTCTACCTCGTCCGCTCGCTCTAAATTTCCCGCGCCGGCGAGTCCTTCATCATCCAACCAAGAGTCTCTCAGAGTCTCTCGTAGTAGCCGCCGCGCGCGCACGGGCGACACAGCGTCTCGCCCGAAGGCCCGCGCGTCTCGCGCCCGTCGTTGACGCCCTCGCCGCAGCGCGCGCACAGGACGCGCGAGCGCGGCCTTCCGGGCGCGTCCATCTCGCCGTACTCGACGCGCACGCGCTCGGTCTTAAACAACTCGTCGTCGTCGGCCTCGCGGTAGGCGAGAAACTGTCGCTCCTTCTTGCTCTCGATTTCGGGGTGACGCGCGTCGGCAAGTTGGCGCGACTCTTCGAGCGCGACGACGCGCACCGCCTCGCCCGTCTCCGTGTTCAAGAACGTCGCCGCGACCTTGCCGTAGTCGAGATACTTGAGACTGCGCTTGCCGAGTCGGACGCCCGTCGCGGCCGAGACGGCGTCGGCCATGCAGCGGTCGATCTCGACCCACACGACGAGCCGTTTTCTGTCCGCGCCGCGCGGGTCGGTGATTCCGACCAGACGGCATCCCAGAAGCGCCATCCGCGCGCCGAGCAGTTGCCCGGCGCACATGTGTCCGTGCAGCCGCCCGCACTCTTCCAAAAGCTCTTCGAGCGTTTGCATCAACCGAGATTCTACCGCAACTCGGCCCGCGCGGGAGCGCGTTGTGAGGAAAGTGAGCGAAGTCGGGCGACGAGCCGGGGCAGGTCTCGGCGCGTGTAGACGGGGAGGCGCGCGGCGAGTTCGCCGTGCGCGTGCGCGTCGCGCCACCCGGCGAACTGTTCGCGCGTCGTCTCGTCGGACTCTCCGCCTTCTTCCGACAGGTAGAGCGCCGACGCATAAGCGAGCGCGCGGCGGGCCGACGACTTCATCCTCCCGCCCGAGGCGCGCGCGACCATCAAAGCGAAATCGACCCCGACGAACTCTTGAAAGCTGTTGCCCTCGACGATGACGCCGGGCGCTTCGACGCGCGCGAGCGCGGCGCGGATGCCGCTCTCGACCTGCGAGTCGGTCGCGATGACCCAGTGAACGTTCGACGCCCCGGCCTCCCAGTACAACCCCGTATCCTTACCCGCCTCGTAAGTCTCCGCGCGCCCCGAACGCACCGTGGGCTGCGCGCCCAGCAGATGACTCACGCAACAGGCGTGCGGGTCTTTCCCGCACGAGCGGTAATGCCCCCGCGTCACCTTAATCGCCTCCCAGCCCCGAAGCCCACGCAACAACTCACACACCACCGTCGTCTTACCAACCGACGACGCGAACCCGCCCACCGCCACCAACACCGTGTCCATCTCCTCTCTCATGAAAACTTCTCTCACAGGCGCGAGTAGGTGAGGCCTTGTTGGTTTTGGTATTTGCCGCCTCGGTCTTGGTAGGAGGTGTCGCACTCCTCGTCGGACTCGAAGAAGAGGACTTGGCCGATGCCTTCATTGACGTAGACGCGCAAGGGGAGGTCGGCGAGGTTGGCGAGCTCGACGACGAGGCGGCCCGTCCAGCCCGCTTCGAGCGGGGTGGTGTTGACGAGCAGCCCGGCGCGCGCGTAGGTCGACTTGCCGACGGCGAGGCCGGTCACGTTGCGCGGCAGCTTGAAGGTCTCGACGGTGACGCCGAGGGCGTAGGAGTGCGGCGGCATCAGGTAGTAGCGCGAGCCGTCGTCGGCCGTGCGGATGGGCGGCTCGACGAGCGACTCGTCGTTAAACTTCTTGGGGTCTATCTCGCGGCCCGTGATGGGCGAGAAGACGCGGAAGCCGTCGTCGGCCAGACGCATGTCGTAGCCGTAGGAGGACGCGCCGGCCGAGATGATGCGGCGGCCCTCGACCTCGCGGACGAGCTGCGCGTCGAAGGGCTGAATCAGTGACTCCTCTTCGGCCATGCGCCGGAGCCAGCGGTCGGATTTGACGGTCATCGTTTCATTCCAGTTGATGAATTTTTAAGAGCGGGGCGGGCGAAGCATAGCGGGCCGAGGGGCGCGAAGTCCAGAAGACTTCGCGCCCCTCGGTCGTACATGCCGCAACACATCCGTTTACTTGCTGAAGACCTCGCGCTCGTGGCAGCGGATGTCCTTCGGCGCGTAGTAGGGCTGCCACCACTTCTCCTTCGCGTCAGGCCCCTGGAGGGTGAAGGGCGCGGAGGCTTTCGCGCCCCTGACGGCCGCGCGGAAGTGGTAGTGGTCGACGAGGCGCACGGCCTCGACGCCGTAGGCGGTGGCGACGGCCGGGTCGTAGATGGCGAGCAGGTTGTCGCCGTTCGACTCCTCGCCGCCCGCCGCCAAGTTCGACGAGCCGGTGAAGACGACGGGCGCGTCGCCGTTGAAGTCGCAGACGACGAACTTGTCGTGGATGACTATTCCAGCGCCGCCGCTGTACTCGGCTTGGAAAGGCGGCGGGACTTTGTCCGTCAGGAAGGCGACCGGGACGATGAGGCCCTCGGAGTTGCCGGGCGGGTAGACCTTGACGCCGGAGAGCGCCTGCGTCATGCCGTAGGAGAAGATTTTTTTACTCGCGGGCAGAGCCTTCAGCTCGTCCATCACTGTGCCGCCGCCCGACAGCGCCATGACGGCGAAGAGTACCGAAGACTTCGCGTTCTTAATCGCCTCGCCGACGCGCGCGAGCGAGACCTCCGCCTTCTTGTGCGGCGAGAAGGCGACGGAGAATTTCGGGAAGCCTTTGCTCTCCACGTCGTGCCAGCCTTCGGCAATCTCCGAGGCAGCGAAGCCCGCCGGGTCTTGGAACGACTGCTCGAAGGCCGCCTCGTAGAGTTCGGCCGTCGCCGGGTCGTCGAAGACGAGGATGTTGTTGGCCTGAACGTACAACCCGCGCACGGAGAAGTTGGCCGAGCCCGTGAGCACCTTGACGGGCTTACCGTTGCGCTTCTGGATTAAGACCTTGTTGTGCGCGAAGCGGTGGAAGTGGCCCTGCTTGACGTTCGCCGCGCCCGCCGACTTGACGAAGAGCTTGTGCGCTTCGATTTCGAGCGCGCCCGACTTCGTGTGCAGCGGCGCGTTGTCGAGGTAGGCGCGCAGGCGCTTGCCCAACTTCTGCATCGCGCGAACGAAGTCGGGCTCGTCCAAGTCGTATGCGAAGAGGTCGACGGTGATGCTCTTGTCTTTGACGCACTCGTCGACGAAGTCGAAGACGAGCTTGCGCGCGTGCCCGCCGAGCCACTCGTACTGCTTGGCGTAGGGCTTCGTGTTGTAGTCGAGCGATTTTTTCGCGGGGCGGATGGGGGCGTTCTTGAAGTGTTCGACGTAAGCTTGCGAAGAGATGTAGCCGCGCGTGAAGCCGAAGTCGAAGCGGCCGACCTTGCGCGGCTCAAGCTCGATGGAGATGTCGGCGGTCTGCCCCTCGCGCAGTTTGCCGCCCGCGCCGAAGTGCATCGCCGTCACCTCGTAGCGGAAGTCGCCGGGGACGACTTCGGGCGGCACGTCTATCCAGCGGAACTTCTGGAACGGCGCTTCGTTCGACGGGTGGCCGCCGTGCAGTTCCTCGGCCGGCGTCTCGGCGTGCGCGCCCTCGTCGAAGCTGATGCGGTTGGGGAGAAACTCGGCCTCGCTCTTGGGGCGCGCGCGGCGGATGGCGAAGCCCGCGAGGTCTTTCGCGTGTTGCTCTTCGAGGTTGAAGGCGAGCATCGCCGCGCCGTTGCCGCGATAAGCCTTGACGGTCAGCCCGTCCTTCGTGTTCTTCGCGTGGAGCACGTGCTCGGTCGGCGGCGGCGTGTTCTTTTTCTTCATCTGTTGGGGTCCCTTCGGAAAGTGTCTGCCCTCGCGGAGAAGCGTTCGGCGTTCAGCAGTCGGCGGTCAGCCGAAGATAAAAGCTGACCGCCGAGAGCCGAACGCTTAACGCTCAACGCTTCTTAATCTGCAATCACTGGTGTCCGGCCTTGTCGCGGACGATGGGGTAGACGTCGCGCTTGCCGGGCAGGCGCGCGCCCTGCACCTTGACGCGCTTGCCGGCGGACAGCTTCCCGGCCGTCTGCCCGTAGGCCGAGGCGAAGAGGCCCGCCTGCGTGTCGCGCCACGACTCGAAGTTCTGGACGCTGATGGAGAGTTGGAGGCTGTAGTCGGCGGCCGTCGCCCCTTGGTCGAAAGGCGTCGCGCAGGCGATGTTGCGAAACCAGAGCATCCACTCGGGCGAGCCGGGCGGAGGGTTGCGCTTGTCGAAGAACGGCGTGATGTCGGAGAGCTTCGGGTTCTCGGCCGTCGAGTGGCAGCTCATGCAGGACGAGCGCGGGTTATCGACGGGGCCGTTCAGACGCCCGTTCCAACCGAGGTGCGTCGGCGGAAGCTCAGGCTTGCCGTTGGGCAGCTTGCGGTCGTTGATAATCGACTCTTTGATTTCGGGGTTAATCTTCGTCTCGGCGGGGATGGGGTTCGACGAGTCGGTCGTCACGGTCGGGTCGTTGCCGAACATCAACCCGACGGGGATGAGATTCTCCCAACCGGTCTTGCCCGTAATCTCGCCGTTGTATTGATACGTGCCGAAGACCCAGCCGAGGGGGGCGCGGTCGTCGCGCACGGCGATGTCCATCTGGATGAGCGTCACCTTGCCCATCTGCCGGTCGCTCGCGCCGAAGCTCGGCGTGATGTAGGCGTCCCACTGGACGGGGTTGACGAGGCTCGGCACTTGGTCGGCGACCGAGTCGGGCGGGAGCGAGACGAAGAGAGGCTTGCAGATGACCGTCCCCGTGGGGAAGCCGTGCGGGCGGTTGCCCCACTTGAGGTCGGGCGAGAGGTGGTCGCGCCAGACCCGGCCGATTGTCCACCCGCCGAACTCGTTGAAGAAGCCGACGGCCCACGTCACGGCGTTCGTGTAAGTCTGTTCGACGGCGAGCTGTTGCTTGGCGACGGGCGCTTCCTTCGTCAACCCGTGGACGCCCTCGCGCCCGAACGAGCCGTAGTGCTGCCAAGGCATGTGATACCAGCGGCGCACCTTGTTGTTCTCGACCCGCCAGTCGGCCTCAAGGTTGCCCTCGAAGCAGTAGGCGCGGCCCGCCATCATGTACTCGTACCAGTTGGTGCGAAAGTCGATTTTGAGAAACGCGGGGCGGGCGCTGTTGGGCGGGCGCGTCGCCGGGTAGTTCTGGCTGAGTTTGAAGACCTGTCCGGTGTACTGGTCGGGCGGCGGCAGGAATCCGAAGTCGGGGAACGGCTCGCGCGCCGCGGCGGCCGGGCGGCGTTGCGCGGCGACGCTGCCCGGCGTGCGCGCGAGGAGCCACACGGCCGAGAGCGTGAGCGTCAGGAAGAATACGAGCAGGGTGCGTGTCCGCATCGGGTCAATCTCCTTTCAGGGCGTTGAGAAGTTGCGCCCCGCCGCCGACGCGGGCGTGTAGCCTTGGGGCGGCGCGTCGGCGGTCGAGCGTGAGCGGTGCAGGCCGCCGCGCGCGCGCGCCGCGCGGAGACGCGGGAGCGGACGTGCGCGGCCTCTGAAGACGAGAGTTGTCGTGACGACCTCGGGTAATCGAGCGAGGCACGGCCGGCGCGAGGAAGCGGCCGCCCTTTGCTCCGATGGGAAGAATCCCGCGAGGGTTTAGAAACCGCCTGACGCAAACGACATTGCGTGAGTACGCAGGTAAGTGCGAGTTATTAAAGAAGTGAAGAGAGCTTGGATTTCGCGAGCAAGATACGGAAGCCCCTGCTTAAAGTCAACACTTTTCCGGCGGGCGTTCGGCGCGGCCGACTAACGTGCGCGCGTCGGCCGCGCCGCACGACTTTTTACTGGCGGACGCCTTCCTGACGGACTCGTATCGTGCCGTCGCCGACGGTAAGCGAGAGCACCGCGCCGCCGGCGCCCGCGCGCCCGAGCAGTTGCCGCCCGGTCTGCTTCGTGCGCTCGCGCGGCGCGAGTCCTTCGTAGGTGCTCTCGACTTGGCCGACGCGCAAGACCTCGGCGTTGACGTCGCCGCTAAAGCCCGCCGGGAGTTCGAGCGTGATGTCGCCCTCGACGACGCGGAAGCTCGCGCCGCGCCCGCGCCAGCCGCGCGCCGGGACGCGCAAGGTGAGCGAGCCGCGCGCGAGCGTCGCCTCGACGTCGCCGCCCGTCAAGGTGAATGACGCGGGCGCAGCCTCGCCCGCGTTTAAGCGGAGCGCTCCCTCGAAGCCTGAGAAGTTGAGCGCGCCCGAGCCGGCGTAGATTTCGAGGTCGCAGTTGGTGGGAATTTTGACGCGGTAGTCGATGCGCCAAGGCATCGAGAGGAGTTTCTTCGGGAAGTCGCGCGCGGCGCGCTTCATAAACTTGCGGTCGTGTGTCCCCGTCGTCATGACGCGGACGTGGTCGAAGTCGTCGTCGAGGACGAAGTCGTTGACGGCGGCGAGTCGCGCCAGTTCTTCCTCGGTGTCGGCGCGCAGCTCGATGTCGGCCGTCACCTCGACCTCGCCGCGCGTCCAGCCCTCGACGGTTATCGAGCCGACGGGCGCGCCGTAGAGCGTGAGCCGTCCGCCGTGTCCGAGGCGTCTGACTTCCTGTCGCGAGGTGGTGCGCTTGAGCGCGGGCGCGGCGGCGGCGGGCGGCTTCACTGCCGCGTCCTTCGTTTTCCGTTCGGGCCTGCCGCTCTGCGCGGCCGACGGGCCGGCGTGCGCTAGGACGAGCGCGGACGCGAGCAGGAGTGTTGCGCGGAGAAGTTGCACGGCCGGAAGCCTCTTTTGCCGGGAATGAAGAAAGCGGCCGCCCTCAAGTGTTGCCGAGAGAGCGTCCGCTTGTGAATGTAACAACTGCGCGCGCGTTGTCAACGCTGCATGAAGACAATCGACCCGCGCCCGTTCGTCATGTTGAGCGACGCGCCGCCGTCGCCGACCTTGCCGACCACCTTGCGACGGTCGTTGAAGAACTCGAACTGGCCGCGCCCGGCGAAGCCGCCGAGGTCGATGCTCCGCGTCCGGGGGGCGACGGCCGTCAGGCGAAAGCCGGCCTCGGCCGTGATGCGAAGCTGTATGTCGCCCTCGACCGACTTGAGCATGTAGCTGCCGCCGTTCAAAAGCTCGGCGTCGAAGAGGATGTTGCCGCGAATGTTTTCGGCCATCACGGTCTGCGCGCGGATGCCCGTCAACTCGATGTCGCCCTCGGTCGAAACCCTCGCGCGCACAATCGAGCCGCGCACGTTGCGCACGGTGATGTTGCCCATCTTGGTCTGAATGTCCACGGTCGACTCGGGCGGGACTTGTATGGTGAAGTTCACGTCGCCCGTGTCCTCTCGGTTCTCGCGCTCGATGTCAATCGTCACGCCCTCGCCCGAGACCTGCGGGATGACCCGCGTCGAACCCGACTCCATCGAGGCCGTCACCTTGACGCGGTTCTTATCCCACCCCTCGACCGTCACCGACCCCGAGCGGTTGTTGAGAAACAGACGGACGTTTGGCGCGGCCGGGTACTCCTTCGTCATGCGTCGCTGCGCGCGCGCGTCCACGGCCGAGGCGGCCAAGACGAGGGCCGCGAAGGCGGCGGCCAGAGCCGCGCGCCGCGCGCGTGGCGCGAACGCTTGCCCGATGTTGGAGATGATACGTGAGGCGCGGCGCGGCATTACTGTTCAGAGAAATCGCGTAGCAGTTCCATCTTGTCGCGGAGCGCCGCGTTGAGTATCTCCTCGGACACCTCGTCGTGCGGGTTCTGCTTCAACTCGTCGAGCGATTCGGCGACGGCCTGATCGATGACGTTCAGGCTGCGGTCGAACGACTCGCGCATGCGCGGGTTCCAGTTCGCCTTGCGCCGCTCGACGCGCTGCTGGTAGTAGCTGATGCTGGCCTGCTGCTGCCGGACGTACGCGCCCGGATAGACGCTGTCGGCTAACTGTCGCCGCGCGCGCGTGCGCAGCTCGTTGATCGCTTCGTCTTCGCTGCGCTCGGCGGTCATCATCCTCTGCGTCGCCATCGCCGTGACGAGCGCGACCGAGACGACGATGGCCGCGACGGCCGAGGCCATCTGCGGCAGCGTCAACTCCCAGCGCCTATCCCAGATGGAGGCGAGGCGGCCGCGACGGCGTGCGGGCATCGGCGCGGGCGTCGGGACGGCGGCGCGGCCGAACGCGCGCTCGCCCTCGATGGTGTTACTGATGCGAAGCCACAGCGCGCGCGAGTCGGGCGGCGTGTAGAGATGTTCGCGGCATTCGTGCGCGGCCGAGACGATGGCCTCGACCTCCTCGCGCGCCGCGCGACACCTCGCGCACCCGCCGAGGTGGATGCCGACCATTAGTCGGTCACGCCCTTCGAGCGAGCCTTCGAGGAAGTCGCTGAGCAAGTTTTGGCACTTCTCGCAATCCATTTTCGTGTAACCTCAAAACGACGCGCGCGCGGCGCGGCCGGTGAACCCTCACCCACGCGGCCTCGCGGCACCTCCGTGTAGAAGGCCACGAGCGTTGCGCGCTTTTCAAACGATTCGAGAGACGGTCTATTGGGGGAGACCTGAGCCTCTTCGGGGATTTAAATCGTTGGCCGTCCGGGCGTCTGGCAGAGGTCACGGGGCGTGAAAGCCCGGCCGACTTCGTTGGAAGCTACTGAGACGAGTTTTGTTGCCTCAGAAGCGTCCGCAGTTTCATTCTGGCCTTGTGGAGCTGCGACTTGCTGGTGCCGACCGAGCAGCCGAGCATCCGCGCGATCTCCTCGTGCTCGTGCCCCTCGACGTCGTGTAAGACGAACACGCTCCGGTATCCGGGAGGCAACTGCCCCACCGCCTTATCCAACGCGATCCTATCGACCACGGGCATCCGCGACGGGTCTTCCGTCCCTTGGACGACCTGGACGGGCGTGTCGCCGTCGTCGGTGGTCTGCTCCATCCGC
>DASUNL010000377.1:0-6308 GCA_036277175.1 Pyrinomonadaceae bacterium
GGCGGCGGGCTGAACGGTCGCGTCCGCCTGCCCCGTCTGCGCGGCCTGTTCGTTAGAAGCGTTGCGGCCCGAGAAAAAGTAGGCCATCGCCCCGAAGCCGAGCAGCCCGGCGGCCAAGACTACCGCGAGAAATACAAGACGGTCACGCCTCCTCATCCGTTCCTCCACATGAAAGACATGCTGTACGTCGTTTCGTTCAGTCGCGGCGCGAGCGCGCGGCGCGCGTGCGTCGCAGGCTGACGAGGTCGTTGATGCGCTCGCGCACGGCCGCCGTCAGGACGCGCACCTCGGACGGCGTGTAGTTGGCGGCGCGGAAGGCGTCAGAGATTTGGCGGTCGCTCAGGCGCGAAAGCTGGCGGCCGAGCCAGCGCCCCTGCTCGACCGTGATGTCGTTGAGCATGCCGCTCTTCTTGCCCGAGAAGGCGAAGTCGATGCGGCCGTCCTCTTCGACCTCGTCGATGAACTTGTCCTTGCTGAAGTCTTCCGGCTCGTTGCGGCTGCGCGTGATGCGCCAGAACGGCCCGCCGCCCGTGTCGCCGAGCGTCGCGCCGAGGTCGCTGATGGCGTAGCGCAATTCGGCGCGGCCGTTGCGCGGGTGGCGGCCCGAGAGGCGGACGTTGTTCGCGTCCTTGATGTCCCAGTTGTTCAAGAGCGCCATCATCACCTTCAACCCCTGAAACTCGCGCGTGCCGACGAACGGGTTCTCGCCCCATTTCCACTCGCCGTGGCGTTCGACGTCGGAGGGCCGCGCCTCGAAGCGGACGTTCTCGAAAGCGCCTCGGCCGGGAATCGTCGCGCGCGGCGCGAGGTAAGTGATCTCTGTCATGTAGCCGGCGGCCCAGAGCAGGCGCGAGGCGGCCGTCTCCGACTGCGCCTCCTTGCCGACCTTGGCGACCCAGACTCGACCCGAGGCGTCGCGCACTCGGTACTTCGTCGAGTAGCCGCCCTTCTCCTCCTCGATGAAGGTGAGGCGTCGGAGGTCGGGTTGCATCGCGCGACCGCCCGGCCCGTGGAAGAGGTCGAGCGAGTCTGTGTCCTGCGCGCGCCAGAGGACGGGCGCGCCGCGCGGCTGCGCCTTGCGCTTCGGTTTCTTTTGCGCGTCGGCCGTGACGCACGAGGCGAGGGCGAAAAGGATTGCGAATGACCAGACGGCGACGGCGCGCCGTCGTGCGACACTTCTTAACAAGACTCGTCCCTCCTTCGTTCGAGGTTGATGTGCGAGGGCGTTCGTCGTTCGTCCGTTCGTGTTCGTTCGCTTCCGGCGGCGCGTGCGTCAGCGCGTGCGCGCGGCCGTCGGGCGTCCCAACTCGGCCAGCTCGTCGATGCGCGAGCGGACGGCCTCGGTCAGAAGCCGCACGTCTTCGGCCGAGTAGTTGGCGGCGCGGAAGGCGTCCGATATCTGCTTGTCCGAAAGACGCGAGAGCAGGCGGCCGATCCACTGCGCCTCTTCGAGCTGTATGTCGTCGAAGAGGTCTTGGTTCTTCCCGCCGTAGCGGAAATAGACTTGGCCGTCCTTCACGTCCTCGATGAAACTCGCCTTGGCGTAGTCTTCGGGGTTGTTGCGGCTGCGCGTGATGCGCCAGAAGAGCGGGAGGCTTCCGGTCTTCCCGAAGGTCGCGCCGAGGTCGCTGACGACGTAGTGCAATTCGCCGCCGTTCGCCGGGACGTAGATGACTTTATTATTCGAGTCCTTCAAGTCCCAGTTGTTCAAGAGCGCCATCAAGACGACGAGACCTTTCAGCTCCTTCGTGTCCTTGAAAGGGTTCTCGTCCCAGCGCCACTCGTCGAGGCGGTCGAACTCCTCGGGCCGCGCCTCGAAGCGGACGTTGGCGAAGCCTCCGTCGCCGCAGCGCGGGAGCTTATCGGAAGCCTGCGGCGCGCCCTCGATGCGGACGCAAGGGGCGAGGTAGTTAATCTCGGTCGCGTAGCCGACGCCCCACACGAGGCGGACGGCCGCCGTCTCCGACTGCGCCTCGGGGCCGACCTTGGCGACCCACACGCGCCCGGCGGCGTCGCGCACCCGGTACTTCGTCGAGAAGCCGCCGGTCTCCTGTTCGATGAAGGTGATTTTGCGGAGGTCGGGCCGAAGCGCCTCGCCGCCGGGGCCGTTGAAAAGGTCGCGGCGCGCGATGTCCGCAGGCTCGCGCCAGAGGACGGGCGCGCCGGTCGGGTCGGGCTTCTTCGCCTTCTTCTTCTCTTTGCCCTGCGGCGCGGCCGACGAAGGCGCGACCGCGAAACATAACGCCAGCACCCACGCCGCGACGACGCGCGGAGTCAACTTGCCGAACATGAAACAACCCTTCCGGGAGAGCCGGAGAAAAGTTCGAGGGGGCTAGGGGGAAAATCTTTGGCGCGCGCGACGCGCGAGTCTCTTCATCTCTTTATAAGCTCGCGCGCCGCTTCGTGCGCGCACGCGCGGAAACTACTCCCGCGTCTGGCTCGTGGCCGTCGCGCCGCCGCCGAGGCTCGTGAGCTGATTGATTCGCGTGCGCACCGCGCCCGCGAGCAGTTGCACTTCCTCGTCGGTGAAGTTGGCGGCGCGGAAGGCGTCGGCAATCTGCTTGTCGGACAGTTGCGAGAGCAGGCGGCCGAGCCACGCGGCGTCCTCGACGCCGACCTGATCCATCAAGCCCTTGTTCTTCCCGCCGTAGTTGATGCGCACGCGCCCACCCTCGACGCCCTCGATGAACTTGGCCTTCGCGTAGTCTTTCGGCGCGTTGCGGTTGCGCGAAATGAAGCCGCCCGTCTTGCCGAAGGTCGCGCCGAGGTCGCTGATGATGTAGTGCAACTCGCCCGACCCCGCGCCGCCCGACGCGGGGACATAGATGACTTTGTTATTCGAGTCTTTCAAGTCCCAGTTGTTGATGAAGGCCATCATCAGGATGAGTGCGCGAAACTCCTTCGTGTTGGCAAACGGGTTCTGCGCCCACGTCCACTCGTCGAGTCGCTTGACGCCCTCGGGGCGCGCCTCGAAGCGGACGTTGGTGAAACCGTTGCCTTCGCAACGCTCGACCTTTTTCGGCGGCTCGGTCGCGCCTTTGATTTGCACGCAGGGGAAGAGGTAGTGAATCTCTGTCATGTAGCCGGCGGCCCAGAGCAGGCGCGAGGCGGCCGTCTCCGGCTGCGCCTCCTTGCCTATCTTCCCGACCCACGTGCGCCCCGCGCCGTCGCGCACGCGCACGCCGAGCGAGAAGCCCGTGTTGTCCCATTCGACGAAGGTGAGATTAGAGACGTCGGGTTTGCCTGTCTCGCCGCCGGGGCCGTTGAGGAGGTCGCGCGAAGAGATGTCGCCGGGGTCGCGCCAGAGCACGGCCTGCGCGTCCGAGGGCGGGACGAACTTCGCTTTCTTGTCGTCAGACTTCTTATCTTCGGACTTGTCCTGCGCGCCGACTGCGGCGGGCGCGGCCCAGAGCGTGAGGGCGAGCGCGAGGGCGAGGGACGCGGACGCGAGTCCGCGCGTGCGATTCCGCTGATTCATCAATTGACTCCTCCGGGAAACTTATTTCAGACGCTCGCGCTGCCGTCGAAATTCATCTGCGCGTCGAAAGGCTCGTCGCCGTCCGCGATCTCGACGCGCTCGTAGGAGCCGTCGGAGCGCAAGACGCGGGCCTTCGTGTTGTCGCGCAGGTAGGAGGCGAGCACGACGTCCTTCAGATATTTTTTCAGCCTCGGGTCTTTGACCGGCGCGAGCACCTCGACGCGACGGCTCAGGTTGCGCGACATCAAATCGGCGCTCCCCGTATAGACCTCCTCGTCGCCGCCGTTGGCGAAGTAGTAGACGCGGCTGTGTTCGAGGAAGCGGCCGACGATGCTGCGCACGCGAATCGACTCGGAGAGTCCCGGCACGCCGGGCCGCAGCATGCAGATGCCGCGAATAATCATGTCGATCTCGACGCCCGCCTGCGACGCATTGTAGAGCGTGTGAACCATCTGGACGTCGGCGAGGCGGTTAATCTTGGCGACCATGCGGGCGGGACGCCCCGCGCGCGCGTGCTCGGCCTCGCGCTCGACGAGCGCGATCATGCGCTGGCGCAGGTTGACCGGCGCGACCATCAACTCGCGGTACTCCTTCTGGCGCGAGTAGCCGGTCAGGAAGTTGAAGAGGTCTGTGGCGTCCGCGCCGATCTGCTCGTCGGCCGTCAGCAGGCCGAGGTCTGTGTAGACGGTCGAGGTCACGGGGTTGTAGTTGCCCGTCGCGATGTGCATGTAGCGGCGCAGGTCGTCGCCCTCGCGGCGGATGACGAGCGTCAGCTTGCAGTGGGTCTTGAGGCCCAACAGCCCGTAGACGACGTGGACGCCCGCGTCTTCGAGCCTCTGCGCCCACTCGATGTTGTTCTCCTCGTCGAAGCGCGCCTTGAGTTCGACGATGGCCGTCACCTGCTTGCCCTGCTCGCTCGCTTCGATGAGCGCCTCGGGGATGGGCGAGCGCGCGCCCGTGCGGTAGAGGCACATCTTGATGGCCTGCACCTCGGGGTCGCGCGCGGCGGCGGCGATGAAGTCGGTGACCGCCCCGAACGACGTGTAGGGGTGGTGGAGCAGTATGTCTTGCTGCTTGATGCGGTCGAAGATGGCGCTCGTCGCGCCGACGCCGCGAAGCGTTGCGGGCAGCGTCGCCTTAATCGGCTTATCTTTCAGGTCGGGCCGGTCGAGCTTGTAAAGCTCCATCAGGTCGGGGACGTTTAAGAGACCTTCGCCGACGTACACGTCCTCGGCGTCGAGTCCGAGCGACTCGGTCAGGTAGCGCACCATCTCGGCGGGCATCCCCGGCGTCACTTCGAGCCGGACTGGCTCGCCCAGACGTCGCTTGCGAAGCGTCTGCTGCATCATGTGCAGAAGGTCGCGCGCCTCGTCCTCGCGTATGTCGACGTCGGCGTCGCGCGTGACGCGGAAGAGGTACGAAGGCCCGGCGTGCATGCGCGGGAAGAGCGAGTGGACGTTGGCCGCAATCACGTCGGCCGCGAAGACGAAGCGCGTGCCGCCCTCCTCCACGGGGACGAGGCGGCGCACCTTCGGCGGAATCTGCACGCGCGCGAAACGCGGCGCGACCTTGCCCGTCAGAGAACTCGTGATGCCATGCTCGGGGAGCGGCTGCACCATCAGCCCAAGGTTGAGACTCAGGTTCTGGATGGACGGGAACGGGTGCGCCGGGTCGACGGCCTGCGGCGTCAGGACGGGATAGATGTGCTTCTCGAAGTAGTCGTTGAGCGTGCGGCGTTCGTAGTCGGCGAGCGATTGATAAGAGACGATTTCGATGCCCTGCTTGCGCAACTCCGGGATGATGTCGTCGCGCAGGCAGCGCGCCTGCTCGTCGAACATCGGCAGCATGTGCTCGCGCACGGCGTTGAGCTGCTGGGCAGGTGACAGGCCGTCGGGCGAAAGCTCTTTGATGTCGGCCTCGACCTCCTCCTTCAGACCCGAGACGCGAATCATGAAGAACTCGTCGGTGTTCGAGGCGAAGATCGAGAGGAACTTGACGCGCTCCAGAAGCGGCTGCGAGCGGTCGAGCGCCTCTTCGAGCACGCGGCGGTTGAACTCCAACAGGCTCAGCTCGCGGTTGAGCAGCAGGTGGCTCGTCGTCGGCGTCGAGGGCGAGGCCGAAGCCTTCGCGCGGGCCGGCGCGCCGCCGCCTTCACTCGTCCGCTCGCCTTCGGGCGAGATGGGCTGTTCGCTCTTTCCAGTCGTCATTCGTCAGTTCCGCCGATGAAGTTAAATCGAGTCGGTGCAAAGGGGGAGGCCGCGCAGTTCAAAGCCGTGCCGAGGGCTACAGGCGAACGACTTCCCCGAGATCGAGGCCGCGAAAGATGTAGATACAAAGCGACTTCCAAACTTGGCCGCATTTTACAGGGAAAGGACGCGCGCGTCTATCGGCGATAGATGCCCGCACGAGTCGGGGGCGTGTGGGGGATGACGTCCGCGCGGCCTTCATGATGAGTTACGCGAAAACCGAGAGGGGGCGGGATCACCACCCGCCCCCTCTAAAATCTTTCGCGCGCCCCGTCTAAAATTACCCGCGCACCCTGCGGCTGCGGGGCGGACGTTTCTGCTTGAGTAAAGTCCTGAGCTTCATCCGCGCCTTGTGGAGTTGCGACTTGCTGGTGCCGACCGAGCAGCCGAGCATCCGCGCGATCTCCTCGTGCTCGTGCCCCTCGACGTCGTGTAAGACGAAGACGCTCCGGTATCCGGGAGGCAACTGCCCCACCGCCTTATCCAACGCGATCCTATCGACCACGGGCATCCGCGACGGGTCTTCCGTCCCTTGGACGACCTGGACGGGCGTGTCGCCGTCGTCGGTGGTCTGCTCCATCCGC
>DASUNL010000378.1:0-7598 GCA_036277175.1 Pyrinomonadaceae bacterium
CGCCACGCCGCGTCAATGAGGCGGACCGAGACCTCGGGCGGGCGCGCCTCGAAGAGACAGATGTCGGTCATGCGGTCGAGCAGGTCGCGCGGCTCGCACGCCTTCATCTGACGATGCTCGATGATGTAGTTGTTAAGCAGGTGGTCTAAAAGCTTCTGCTCGACGCGCAGGCCGCGCGTGTCGGCGACGCGACGGAAAATCTCGACGTAGGCGGCGGGCGTCGGCGGCTCGACGCGCGCGCGGTAGCCCATGCGACGCAGGAACGCCTCGTCAACCAAGTCCTTCTCGTTGAGGTTCGTCGAGAAGACGACGAGCTGCTCGAACGGCACTTCGATTTTCTTTCCGGTGTGCAGCGTCAAGTAGTCGACGCGCTTTTCGAGCGGGATGATCCATCGGTTGAGAAGGTCGTGCGGCTCGACGCGCTGGCGTCCGAAGTCGTCGACGACGAGCGTGCCGCCGTTCGACTTCAACTGGAACGGCGCTTCGTAGAAACGCGAGGACTCGCTCCACTGAAGGTCTGCGTCGTCGAGCGTCAACTCACCGCCGACGATGACGAGCGGTCGCTCGATTAAGACCCAACGGCGGTCGTACTCCGTCGGCTCTTCCGTGGCGGCGACGCGGCGGTGGTTGTGCGAGTCGAAGACGCGGATGATTTGGCCGTCGACTTCGATGGCGTAAGGAATCCAGATGCGGCCCGGAAGTCCCGCGTTGATGCGCTCGGCGACGGCCGTCTTGCCCGTGCCCGGCGGGCCGGTGATGAAGAGCGAGCGGCGCGAGTTGATGACGCAGCCCAAGGTTTGCAGAAGCGACGGCGGGAGCACCAAGTCGCGGAAGGCCGCGTTGACCGTGTCGGGCGAGGCGGCGCGCGCGGGCACGGCTTGCAGACGCATCATGTGCGCGTAGTCGCGCAGGGAGACGGGCGCGGGGCCGGTGTAGCCGCACAGCTCGCGCGCGCGCGCGAAGCGTTCCCAGCCGCGTTCGAGCATCGCGTAGCGCGTCGCGCCGACGGCCGCCTGCTGTTTGACCTCGACCATCTTCTCGCGCGTCAGCTTGTGCAGAAGACCCTCGACGAGCGCGCGCGGCATGCGCATCTCGTCGGCAATCGAGGCGGTCGTCGGGTCGGGTTGTTGGGCGACGTGCTTTAAGGCCAAGTCGCTCAGGAAGCCTTCGGACACGTCAGAGTCCGCGACCTCTTCGGGCGCGGGCGGCCCCAAACGCTCAATCTCCTGCCGCGTGAGAATTTCGGTGTGCGTCATGTTCTGACTCCGTTACCAGCTTTGACTATTCGCCGCCGCCCGCGAGCGCCGTCTCCTCGCGTTCGACTGTTTCGAGGTTCTGGCGCGCGGTCTGCGCGTCGTCGCGCTGGCCCGTGCGCTCGTAAAGCTCGACGAGGCGACGCAGCGCGGCCGTCGAAGTGGGCTGCAAACGTCGCGCGTGCTCGTAGTAGTCGATGGCCTTCTCGTCGCGGCCCGCGCGTTCGAGCAGCGCGCCGACGTTCATGCGCGCCTGAAACTCGCCGCCCGCGCGCGCGAAGCTCTTGTAGGCGTCGTCGTACTTGCCGAGGCGGCACTGCGCGAGCGCGAGATTGTTCCAGATGCGCGCATCGTTCGGCGCGAGTCGGGCGGCGCGCTTGAGACGGTCGACGGCCGCGCGGTAGTGGCCGTTCAGGTAGAGCGAATAGCCGAGGTTGTTCATCGCCTGCGCGTCCTGCTCGTCGGCCTCGACGGCGCGCTTGTGCGAGTCGGACGCGCGGTCGTTCATCCCTTTGCGCTCGTAGGCGACGGCGAGGAGGCTGTGCGCGCGCCCCAAGCGCGGGTCGAGCGACGCGGCGCGCGAAAGCTCCGTGATGGCTTCGCTCAGGTGTCCGGCGTCGAGGAGCCCGCGGCCTCGGTCGAGGTGTTCGAGCGCCGTGCCTTCGCTGCCCGTCACTTGGGGACGCTTGTTGTCGCGGTCTTCGACGCGCGCGACGGCGTAGCTCTCGAACCGCGCGCCGTCCTTCTCCGTCATGCGCGCGACCTTCGAGTCGCCGTCGCCGCCGAAGAGTTTGCCGACCGCCTTGAACGGCGCTTTGAAGGCGCGCAGGAAGCGGTTGCCCTTCTTCTTCGGCTTCACGGCTTGGTCTGTGCCGGCGGGCGAGTCGGCCGTGGCGACGATGTTGGTGGCGGTGTCGCCTTCCTGCTCGTCGCCCTCCGCGCTCCAAATCGCGCTCAGGCCAATCGTCAACGCGAAAGCCAGAAGGATGGCGATGATGGTTCTCGTGCGCATGACCCTTACCTCCGTTTACATCTTGCCGAACGTGTCCATGAGGTTGATGGCGGCGGGGCCGAGGATGACGATGAAGAGCGTCGGGAAGAGGAAGAACGCGAGCGGGAACAGGAGCTTCACCGCCGCCTTCTGCGCGGCCTGCTCGGCGCGCTGCCGACGCTTCGTGCGAAGCGAGTCGGCGTAGACGCGCACCGCGCGCGCGATGGACGTGCCGAAGCGGTCGGCCTGAATCAACATCGCGACGAGCGAGCGGAGGTCTTCGACGCCGGTGCGCTCGGCCAAGTTGCGCAACGCCTCGTCGCGCTCGCGCCCGACGCGAATCTCAAGGTTCGTCAGCTCGAACTCCTCGCTGATGTCGCGATGCACGTCGCGCATCTCTTCGCCGACGCGCACGATGGCCGCGTTCAATCCCAAGCCCGCCTCGATGGAGACGACCATCAGGTCGAGCGCGTCGGCGAGTCCCCAACGCACGCGCTGCTGTCTTCCTTTGACCATCTTCGTCAGGACGTAGCGCGGGAGCATGAAGCCGCCGATGAACGAGCTGAGAATCCAGAGCATCGCGCTGCTCAAGGGACGCCCCGACACGGCGCACCCGACTGCGACAATCGAGGGGAAGAAGACCATCGAAGTCAGGTGCAGCGCGCGGAAGACGACTGCCGCGTTCGGGCCGCGAAGGCCCGCCTGCATCAGCTTCTTCTGAAGCTTGCGCGCCTCGGCGGCCGACGGCGGCGCTAAGCGGCTCAAGGGCGCGACCATCTTTTCGGCGAGAGCCGAGACGGCCGTGTCGCCCTCCGTCGGCGAGAGCGAGACGGAGGCGGCCGTGGCCGCGACGCCGCCCGACTCGCCCATCTGCTTGAGCCGCTCCGTGGCCGCGCTCGGCGGGCGGAACATCAGCCAGTAGACGCCCATCACGCCGAGCGTGACGCATACGAAGATGGAGATGGTGATGACGAGAATCATAGGCTTCGCCTAAGCACTCAGCTTTCAGCTTTCAGCATTCAGCTTTTTTTGTCTTCCGGCTGAACGCTGACGGCTGATTGCTGACAGCTTCTATATCTTGATTTTCAAAATCTTCCGGATGACGAGCATGCCTGTAATCTGCATGGCGAGCGCGACGATGATGAGGTTGTGGCCGCGCGGGTCGTTCCAGAGGACGCTCATGTAGTCGGGGTTGAGAAACGTCACCGCGAGCGAGACGAAGACGGGCAGCCCGCAGAGTATCCACGAAGACATGCGCGAAGAGGTCGTCAGCGTCCTCAGGTCTTCGAGGATGCGGAAACGCTCGCGGATGGTGTAGGCCACCTTCTCAAGAATCTCGGCGAGGTTGCCGCCCGTCTCGCGCTGAATCATGATGGCCGTCACGCAGAGGCGCAGGTCGAGAAGCGGCACGCGCTCGGTCAGGTTGTCGAGCGCGAGCTTCAGGGAGAGTCCGAGGTTCTGCTCCTCGTAGGTCTTGCGAAACTCGGTCGCGATGGGGTCGGGCATCTCGGTCGAGACCATGTGCAGCGCCTCGGCGAAGGCGTGACCGGCCGAGAGCGCGCGGCTCATCAGTTCCAAGGCGTCGGGCAGACTTTCCAGAAACGCATTGAGGCGTCGGCGTCGCTTGTAGAGGACGTGGAGGAACGGCGCGGAGGCGGCCGCGAGGCCGGCGAAGATGATGGCCGGCCAAGAGATGGTCAGCATCGAGACGGCGAGCGCGGCGATGAGACCGGCCATCGCCGAGAACATCACGAGGCGCGTGACCGTAATCTGCAAGTCGGCCTGCTCGATGACGCGCTTGAGCCGCGTCGCCGACTGGACGCGGACGAGCGTCCGGTTGAGCCAAGGTATCTCGCTCAACAACTCCTCGCGCGCGAGCCTGACTTCGAGGTCTTCGTTATGGTTCGAGTAGAGCAGCGCGTCGGCGAGGCGGCGCTGGAGCTGCGCGCGGCGCGCGTCCGAGCCGCGCGTCGCCAAAAGGTACGCGCCGAAGACGGCCAGCATGCAGAAGGTGAAGACGAAGAACGGAATCATAATTAGCTCTCAGCGGTCAGCAATCAGCTTTCAGCCTGTTCGTCTCGCGGCGCGGCCAGCTTCCTTTTCATCACTCAACTTCGGGAACGACTCGAAAGCCGAGTGCTGAATGCTGACCGCCGACCGCTACTCTTCAAAGAAGACTCGCGGCAGTTGGAGGCCGTAGGTCTTGAGGCGTTCGGAGAAGCGCGGGCGGACGCCGGTCGGGCGGAAGCGCCCGATGACGCGCCCTTCCTTGTCGATGCCGCTGCGCTCGTACTGGAAAATCTCCTGCATCGTAATCGTGTCGCCCTCCATTCCCGTGATTTCCGAGATGGAGGTGACGCGGCGCGTGCCGTCGGAGAGACGCGCGGCCTGAAGGACGATGTTGATGGCCGAGGCAATCTGCTGCCGCATCGCGCGGTCGCTGAGACGCATCCCCGTCATCTGAATCATCGTCTCCAAACGCGCCATCGCGTCGCGCGGCGTGTTGGCGTGAATCGTCGTCAAGCTTCCGTCGTGGCCCGTGTTCATGGCCTGAAGCATGTCGATGGCCTCGCCGCCGCGCACCTCGCCGACGACGATGCGGTCGGGGCGCATGCGCAGCGCGTTCTTGACGAGGTCGCGCTGCGTCACTTCGCCCTTGCCCTCGATGTTGGCGGGACGGGTTTCGAGGCGGACGACGTGCGGCTGTTGCAACTGAAGCTCGGCCGAGTCTTCAATCGTGATGATGCGCTGCTCTTCGGGGATGTAGGCCGACAAGGCGTTGAGGAGCGTCGTCTTGCCCGCGCCCGTGCCGCCGGAGATGAGGACGTTCAGGCGCGCGTGGACGCACATCTCGAACATCTCGGCCATCTCTTTGGTGAGCGCGTTCTTTTCGATGAGCGTCGGCATCCGCAGGGGTTCCGCGCCGAAGCGGCGGATGGAGAGCGTCGGGCCGTCGAGCGCGAGCGGCGGGATGATGGCGTTGACGCGCGAGCCGTCTTGCAGTCGCGCGTCGACCATCGGGCTGGCCTCGTCGATGCGTCGGCCGACCATCGAGACGATGCGCTCGATGACGCGCATCAGGTGCTCGTCGTCCTTGAACTCGACCTCGGTGCGGACAATCTTTCCGGCGCGCTCGACGTAGATGTTCTTCGGCGAGTTGACGAGGATGTCGCAGACCGTGGGGTCTGCGAGTAGAGGCTCAAGCGGCCCGAGGCCGAACAGCTCGTGGCGGACTTCACCGACGAGGCGCTCGCGCTCGGAGGTCGAGAGCGGCGCGTTCTCAAGGTGCAGCATCTCCTCGGCGAGGCGCGCGACCTCGGCGTGAAGCTGCTCGGGTTCGAGCTGCCCGAGCTTAGTCAAGTCCATGCGGTTGATGATGGCGCGGTGCAGGCGCGCCTTCATCTCCTGAAACGTGTTCACGCCTCCGGCCGCCTCTTCGCCGAGGCCGCGGCCGAAGAAGGCCGCGCCGCCGCCCGCATCTCTAACAAGTCTTTCGCGTAGGGCCATGATTTTTAGCTTTCAGCTATCAGCATTCGGCAATCAGCTTTTTCGTTTTACGAGGGCGGTCAGCTTTCTTTGAATCATTCAGCTTTCATTACGGAGTAAAAGCTGGAAGCTGAGTGCTGAACGCCGACCGCTTCTTTCACACCGTCGCGGGTTCTTTGTCCTCTTCGAGGAGGAGGTCGTCGACGGAGCGCGACGTTTCGGCGCGGCGGCCTTTGCGCAGGAGCGAGCCGAGCAGGCCGCGCCGCTCGGCCGTCTCTTCGCGCATCATGCCGGGGATGCCCAAGGTGTGCGCGACCTGTCGAATCTCGCCCGCTATCTTCGAGGCCGGGTCACTCTCGACGAGCGGTTGGCCGAGGTTGATGGAGTTGACGGCCGTCCGGTAGTCGCTCTGCACGTAGCCCTTGACGCGCTCGCCCAAGTAACGCTCGACCTGACGGAGGTCTAAGTCGATCTGCTTCGACCAGCGGTTGACGACGATGTGTATCTTGTGGCGCGGGTAGCCGAGGCGGTCGAAGATGGCGAGCGCGCGCTGCGTGCAACGAATGGCCGGGATGTCGAGCGTCAGGACGAGGATGATGTCGTCGGCTTGGTCGAGCGCGGCCAAGGTGATGGCGTCGAAGGTGTGCTGCGGGTCGATGACGACGTAGTCGTAACGCTCGCGCAGGATTTCGAGCACCTCGAAGATGTGCTCGGGCTTGATGTCGTCGGCCGAGTCGGCTTCGCGCGGCGCGGCGAGGAGCGAAAGCCTCTCGGAGTGCGGCGCGAGGTAGCTGCGCAAAAGCGCGTCATCAACACGCGCGCGGTTCTCGACGAGGTCGGCGATGGAGAACTTCGGCTCGACGCCGAGGAAGAGGCCGAGGTCGCCCGACTGTAGGTTCAAATCAACGAGGACGGCCGGCGCGCCGAGCGTGGCGGCGAAGTTCGTGGCGATGAAGGTCGTCCCGCACCCGCCCTTGCTCGAAAAGACGGCGACCGTGCGCCCGCGCTTCTTCGGCGCTTCCTCGCGCACCGTGCAGAACTCGCCCGTGCGCTTCAGCACGGTCTTAAACTCTTCGGGGATGACTGGCAGGCGCAAAAACTCGCGAGCGCCCGCGCGCAGCGAATGAAGGATGAGGTCGGGCGAGGCGTCCTTCGAGGCGCAGATGATGCCAGTATGTGGGCACTCCGAGGCGACGCGCTCGACGAACTTCAGACCCGCCTCGGGCGTAGGGCCGAGCGCGACGATGACGGCCGAAGGGCGCAGGCGTTCAATCTCGGCGAAGAGCTGCTCGGCGTCGTCGCCTCCGGCGAGCACGCGCGCGTTCGGCTCGGCGGCCAGCGCGCCGCGCAGTTGCTTGAAGGTCTCCAGCCCGTTGCTGAGGATTACGAATGTGAGTTGTTGAGTCATCTCGTCGCTCTGCTTCGCTTTCGGGTTCGTCAGACTTCATGTGCGCGCCTCGCCTCGCTAACACTTCTTGCAAGCGCCGTTGGGCTTACTGCCGCACTGGCACGGCGTGGGCGTCGGCCGGGGAGTGGGCGTCGGCGCGGGAGTCGGCGCGGGAGTCGGTGTCGGCTGCGGCGTCGGTTGCGGCGTCGGCTGCGGCGTCGGGTTAGGAGTCGGGTTCGGCGTCGGGCCGGGCGTCGGCGTCGCGACGGGCGTCGGCGTCGGTTGCGGCGTCGCGTTCGGGTCGATGTCGGGCGGAGCTTGTCCGGCGCTCTCGGCCGTCAGGGTCGTGCGGTAGTCGGGCATCGTGATGGTCACGCCCGCGAGCGGGATGACGAGGTTAAACTCGTAATCCGTGATGGCGACCGTCACTTTGCCGTCCGGGTAGCCGAAGACGCCGGTGATGGTCGAAGGCTCGTAGAAG
>DASUNL010000379.1:0-8562 GCA_036277175.1 Pyrinomonadaceae bacterium
GTCCCGGTCGCCAAAGCCTGAGATTCGATGAGTCGTCTGGCCTACATTTTCCCCGGCCAAGGGTCGCAAGCGCCGGGCATGGGGCGCGACCTCGCCGACAGTTTCGCGGCGGCGCGCGCGGTCTTTGAAGAGGCGGACGACGCGCTCGGCTTCGCGCTCTCGCGGCTCTGCTTCGAGGGCCCGGCCGAGGAGCTGCAACTGACGGAGAACACGCAGCCCGCGATTCTCGCGACGTCAATCGCGGCACTTCGCGCGATGGAGTCGGAAGGCGCGCCCGCGCCCTCTTTCGTCGCCGGTCACAGCCTCGGCGAGTACTCCGCCTTGGTCGCGGCGGGCGCGCTCGACTTCGCTTCGGCCCTTCGCACGGTGCGCGCGCGCGGGCGTTACATGCAGGAGGCCGTGCCCGTCGGCGTTGGCGCGATGGCCGCCATCCTCGGCCCGGACGCCGAGACGGTGCGCGCGGCCTGCGAGGAAGCGGCGCAAGGCGAGGTGTGCGGCCCCGCGAACATCAACTCGCCGGGGCAGGTTGTCATCGCGGGCGACGCGGCGGCGGTCGAGCGCGCCATCGCGCTCCTCAAAGAGCGCGGCGCGAAGCGGGCCATCAAGTTGAACGTGAGCGCGCCCTTCCACTGCGCACTGATGTTGCCCGCGCAGTTGCGTCTCGAAGAGGACTTGAAGCGAGTCGAGTTCGCCGACCCGCGCGTGGCCGTGGTGACGAACGTCGACGCCTCGGCCGTCAGCAAAGGCGCGGACGCGCGCGAGTCTCTGGTGCGGCAAGTCTCAGCGCCCGTGCGCTGGCAGGAGTCGGTCGAGCGTCTGGCGGGCGAGTACGGCGTCGGGACGTTCGTCGAGGTCGGGCCGGGTAAAGTTTTGACGGGCCTCGTGCGAAAGACCGCGCAGGGGGCGCTTACGCTGAACGTCGAGGACTCGGCGAGCTTGGCTTCGTCGCTCGTGTCGCTTCGTGGCGACGCGGCGGCGAGCGAGTCATCCGCCGGCGGCGGTTAAATTTTCTGGCGGCGCGTCGGGTCACACGCGCGCGCGCCCAAGCTTTTTCACTCTGAACCGGAAAGAGGAGCAGACATAATGGCCGATCAGGAGATCGAGAATAAAGTTAAGCAGATCATCGTTGACGAGCTGGGCGTGGACGAGAACGAGGTGACGCCGAACGCGCGCTTCATCGACGACCTTGGAGCCGACTCGCTCGACACGGTCGAACTCGTGATGCGCTTCGAGGAGGAGTTCGGCATCGAGATTCCCGACGAGGACGCCGAGAAGATTCAGAGCGTCCGCGACGCATACAACTACATCGACCAGCACAAGAACAAGAAGTAGCGGGCCGCAGGCCACGGCGTACACCGAAAACTCGCGCGCGCCGTCGCCCGCGCGAGATGGGGCGGGCCGCCTATCTCGCAGCCCGCCGCGCGGCCCGACATTTTAGGTCGGCCGCGAAGGGCCGCAGCCGTTCTGAAGGAGTAAAGATTTGCAACGCCGCGTAGTCGTCACGGGCCTCGGACTGGTCACGCCCTGCGGGCACACGGTCGCCGACACTTGGTCGGCGATGATGGCGGGCCGCAGCGGGGTCGAATACATCCGCAAGTTCGACACCGAGAAGTTTTCGGTCAAGATCGCGGCCGAGGTCAAAGACTTCGACCCGCTCAAGTTCATCGAGAAGAAGGAGGCGCGCAAGATGGGCGCCTTCATCCACTACGCCATCGCCGCCGCCGACGAGGCGATTTACAACAGCCGCCTCGTCGAGCGCGGGCAGAAGATTGCGGACGCGCACGGCGGGGAAGTTTCCGAGCGCGTCGGGACTTACATCTCAAGCGGCATCGGCGACTTCTGGGCCATCGAGCGCGAGCACGAGAAGCTCTTGAACGACGGGCCGGGCCGCGTCTCTCCGTTCTTCATCCCGTCGGCCATCGTCAACTTGGCGGCGGGCCAAGTCTCCATCCGCTTCGGCGCGAAGGGGCCGAACTCGGCCACCGCCACGGCCTGCTCGGCCGGCGCGCACGCCATCGGCGACAGCTTCAAAATCATCGAGCGCGGCGACGCCGACGCGATGATTTGCGGAGGCGCGGAATCGGCCATCACTCCGATGTCGGTCGCGGGATTTGCCGCGATGCGCGCGCTCTCGACCAGAAACGACGACCCCGTCCACGCCTCGCGGCCGTTCGAGCGCGACCGCGACGGCTTCATCATCGGCGAGGGCGCGGGAATCATGGTGCTCGAAGAGTTGGAGTTCGCGCGCGCGCGCGGCGCGAAGATTTACGCCGAGCTGGTCGGCTACGGGATGACGGCCGACGCCTTCCACATCACGATGCCCGACGAGACGGCTTCGGGCGCGGTGCGCGTGATGGGGATGGCGATGAAGGACGCGGGGGTCGAGCCTGAGCGCGTCGGCTACATCAACGCGCACGGGACTTCGACGCCCTACAACGACAAGTTCGAGACGGCCGCCATCAAGAAGACTTTCGGCGAGCATGCGTACAAACTCGCGGTCAGCTCGACGAAGTCGATGACGGGACACTTGCTCGGCGCGGCCGGCGGCATCGAGGCCGTCTTCTCCGTGCTCGCGCTCCACGAAGAGATGCTCCCGCCGACCATCAACTACTTCAACCCCGACCCGGATTGCGACCTCGACTACGTGCCGAACGAGGCGCGCGAGGCGCGCGTCGAGTACGCGCTCTCCAATAGCTTCGGCTTCGGCGGCACGAACGCCGCGCTGCTTTTCAAACGATACGAGGAATAAAGAAGCGTTCAGCGTTCAGCAGTCAGCTTTCAGCCAAGAGAAAGCAAAAAGCTGACTGCTGATAGCTGAACGCTGAGTGCTGATTATGAAGATTATCGTCTTAATGAAACAGGTCGCTAACAAGGACGCGATTCTGCGCATCAACAAAGAGGAGACTTGGATCGAGGAGGGCGACTTGACCTTCGAGGTCAACGAGTCGGACGGCTACGCGCTCGAAGAGTCTCTGCGTCTGAAAGAGAAGCTGGGCGGCGAGGTCGTCGTCTGCTCGATGGGGCCGCAGCGCGTCAAGTCGGTCATCAAGGACGCGCTCGCGCGCGGAGCTGACCGCGCCATCCACGTCGTCTCGGACGACGCGCAGCACGTCGGCCCGTTCGGGGCCGCGTCGATACTCGCCGAGGCGATTCGCGGCGAGCAGCCCGACCTCGTCATGACCGGGCTGCAATCGGACGACTACGGCTACGCGCAGACCGGCGTCATCCTCGCGGAGCTTTTGGGGATGCCGCACGCGACCATCGTCATCGAGGTCGACGCGACCGCCGAGCGTCTGCGCGTCAAGCGCGAGCTTGAGAGCGGCTGGTATCAGTGGTACACGATGCCGACGCCGGCCCTGCTCACCATCCAGTCGGGCATCAGCCAGATTCGCTACGCCTCGCTCAAGGGCATCATGGCCGCGAAGAAGAAAGAGATTCGCGAGGTCACGCCCGACGCGGCGGCCGCCGGAGCGAGCCACCAGCAGGTGACGAAAGTTTACTTCCCTTTGAAGACCAAGCAGACGCAGTTCCTCGGCGATGGCGACGCCAAGCGCGGCGCGGCCCAACTCGCCGAGAAACTCCGCACCGAGGCGAGAGTTTTTTAACAGCACTCAGCACTCAGCACTCAGTTTTTCTCGCGCCTTCATGCTACTTGAGAGGAACGCTGAATGCCGTCGAGACAAAAGCTGAATGCTGAATGCTGAGTGCTGACAGCTAAATCTTATGCCAAACGGAATCTTAGTTTTCGTCGAACAACGCGGGGGCGTCTTCTCGAAGTCGTCTTTCGAGGCGGTGGCGGCGGCGCAAAATCTGGGCGCGTCGCTCGGACAGCCGGTGACGGCCGTCGTGCTCGCGGGCGATTCGTCGCTCGCGCAGGAGGTCGCCGCGTACAACGTCGCGCGCGTCATCTCGGCCGAGAATCAGAAGCTCGCCGACTACACGCCCGACGCCTACACGGACGCGATGGAGCAGGTCGTGCGCGCGCAAGACCCGACCTACGTCATCATGCCGCACACGTACCTCGTGCGCGACTTCGCGCCGAAGCTCGCCGCGCGCTTGAAACGCGAGGTCATCAGCGATTGCATCCGCGCAGAGGCCTCAGGCGGGCGCGTCACCTTCACGCGCCGCATCTTCCTCGGCAAGCTCGACGCCGACGTGGTGGCGGGCGACGAGCCGCCCGTCTTCGCCACCTTCCAGTCGGGCGCGTATCGCGCTGATCAGGCGGAGCGCGGCGGCGAGGCGGCGCCGGTCGAGTCGATGCCGGTCGAAGTCGGCGAAGTGCGCATGCAGCCCGAAGCGCCCTTCCAGGAGGTCAAGGCGGCGGTCGACCTGACGCGCTCGGATGTGATTGTCGCCATCGGTCGCGGCATCAAGAGTCAGGAAAACATCGCGCTCGCCGAGAAGCTGGCGGAAGTGTTGGGCGGCGACATCGCCGCGTCGCGCCCCATCTGCGACGCGGGCTGGCTGCCGATTGACCGTCAGATTGGCTCATCGGGGCAGACGGTCGCGCCGAAGCTCTACGTCGCGCTCGGCATCTCGGGCGCGATTCAGCACCTCGTCGGGATGAAGAACGCCTCGACCATCGTCGCGGTCAACAAAGACCCCGAAGCGCCCATCTTCGACATCGCCGACTACGGCATCGTCGGAGACCTCTTCGACGTCGTGCCCGTCCTGACCGAAGAGATAAGGAAACTCAAGGGCTGAGTCCCGGAAGGGGACGCGGAACGTAGCCGAGGGCTGTAGCCCCGGCTACCTTCCGGTCGCACCTCCGGTGCTACCGTGTGCGAGTAACGCTTCCACGTCGCGCAGAACGTCGGCGGGTTGCCAGTCGTTGCCGCGATAGGTTTTGTGGACGCGGCCGTCGGGGGCGACGAGCGACGTGCGTAGCGTGTGGATGATTTGCTCCTTCTCCGGGTAGTACTCAAGCCCGAAAAACTCGGCGACCCGCTTGACCTCATCGGCCGTGCCCGTCAGAAACTCCCAGTGCTCAAACCGCTCGTCCTCGAACTTCTCCGTGTAGCCCGCGCCGTAACTCCTTAAAACCTTCGGCGTGTCATACGCCGGGTCAACCGACACGCTCAAGAGGTGCGTCTTCGGACGCAGCTCAGCGTTACTCTCAAGCGCCTTGTTAACTTCCGCGAACTTCGTGCTGAGCATCGGGCAGTAGTCGGGCAGAGGGCAGCGCGTGTAGATGAAGTTGACGAGCAGCGCGCGGCCCTTGTAGTCGCGCAGCCGCACGCGCCGCCCGTCCTGATTGACGAGCGAGAGGTCGGGCAGCTCGTCGCCGGGTCGCGCGCCGCGCTCGCCGCCCGACGTCGCCGACGTGTCGCCGGGCAGGCCCTTCGTGATGATGGGATTTTCGAGCCACGCCGAGCCGTCAGTGCCGATGACGAGCGTCGCCTGTATCTGGTCGCCCGCCTCGACGACCTTCAGCGCCTCCGCGTCCGGCAGACTGAAGGGCATCGTCATCGCCTCCATGAAGTTGGGAATCGTCTCGTGCGCGACCGTCACTTCCTCTTTCTCGCGCGCGACGGAGACGACCTTGCCCTTCAACTCGTAACGCTCGGCGGCGACCTTCTTCGCCGCGCAGCCCGTCGCAAAGGCTGCGGCAAGCAGTAACGAAAGCGACGCGACGCGGCGCGCGCGCGCACGACGCATCCGGCTTGAAAAGTTGTCAGCAGGCATGGAAGGAATTCTCCGCTACGCCGACGCGGGGCGCAAGCGCGCGGGCTGAAGTCGCGCGTGTTGTGTGCTAGGATGCGCCTCGAAGCGATGCACACACAGACAGTCGAAAGCGGGAGGCAGGCGGCGCGCAGGCTCGGCGGCGAGCGCGTGGCCGACGCTATCAAGGCGGAAGTGCGCGAGGAGGTCGCGCGTCTCGCGCGAGAGCACGGCGTCGTGCCGTGTCTTTCGGCCGTGCGCGTCGGCCGCGACCCCGCCTCCGAGGTCTACGTGCGCAACAAGGTGCGCGCGTGCGAGGAGCTTGGGCTTCGCTCGGAGCACCACGCGCTCTCGGAAGAGACGACGGCGGAAGAGCTTCTGCGACTCGTCGGCGAGCTGAACCGGCGCGACGACGTTGACGGCATACTCGTCCAGTTGCCACTCCCGCGCGGGCTGGATTCCACGCGCGTCATCGAAGCCATCGACCCGCTCAAGGACGTTGACGGCTTCCACCCCGTCAACGTCGGGCGCATGTCGCTCGGAAGCCCCGCGCTTCTGCCCTGCACGCCGGCCGGAATCATAGCGTTGCTTGAGCGCGAGGGCGTCGAAGTGTCGGGCGCGGAGGTCTGCGTCGTCGGCCGCAGCAACATCGTCGGACGCCCCGTCGCGGAGCTTCTCTTGCGGCGCGACGCGACCGTCACCATCTGCCACTCGCGCACGCGCGACCTGCCGACAGTGACGCGCCGCGCGGACATTTTGATTGCCGCCATCGGACGCCCCGGCTTCATACGCGGCGAGCACGTCCGCGCGGGCGCGACCGTCGTCGACGTCGGCATCAACCGCGTCACGGACGAAAGTCAAATCCGCGAGCTGTTCGGCGACGACGCCGGGAAGCGACTCGAAGCCGTCGCGCGGCGCGGCTACACTTTGGCCGGCGACGTGCATCCGGCCGAGGTCTCGCGCGTCGCGGGCTTGCTGACGCCCGTGCCCGGCGGCGTCGGTCTTTTGACGGTCGTCATGCTGTTGAAGAACACGGTGCGCGCCGCGAAGTTGAGACGCGGCATCGAGTGGGCGTGAGTTTGAAGTCTGAAGAAAAGAATGCTGCGCGTCGGTTTGACAGGTTCGATTGCGGTAGGGAAGTCGTTCGTGACGGAGACGCTCCGTGAGCTGGGCTGTCACGTGCTCGACGCCGACCGCACGGCGCGCGAGGTGGTCGAGCCGGGGACGCGCGGTCTTGAGGCGGTCGTCCGCGCGTTCGGCCGAGAGGTCTTGACGGGCGAGGGGACTTTAGACCGCGCGCGGCTCGGCGCAATCGTTTTCGCCGACGCGGAAAAGCGCGCGCTGTTGAACTCGATTCTCCACCCGCTCATCAAGGAGGCGCAGGACGCGCGGCTGCGCGAGTGGGAGAGGGAAGACCCGCGCGGCGTCGGCGTCGTCGACGCGGCGTTGATGATCGAGTCGGGCGGCTACAAGAGGTTCGACAAACTCGTCGTCGTCCACTGCCGCCCCGAGATTCAGTTGCAACGCCTCGTCGAGCGCGACCGTCTCACGGCGGAAGAGGCCGCGCGGCGCATCGCATCGCAGATGCCGCAGGAGGAGAAGCTGCGTTACGCTGACTTCGCCATCGACACCTCGGAGGGCTTCGAGGACACGCGACGGCGGACGCGCGAGGTTTACGAAACTCTGCGCGCGTTGGCCGAGGCATGAATAACTCGCCGAGTCTTCATTTGAGTTTTGAGTATGACGAGCACGAGAGACGAAAGGCGCGCTGACGCGAACGACGGACGAAGGGCCGCCGCAGGACGTCGCCGTCTCCGCGTGCTCGTCGCCGTCCTTTTCGTCGTCGCGCTCGCGCTCGCGAGTGGGGCGTGTTTCGAGACCGAAGAGGGCGAGCAGTTTTACGGCCGCGTCGAGCCGCCGCGCGCGCAGGAGTTTCGTTGGAGCGACGGGGGGATGCCGCGCGTCTTCGACCCGGCCCGCGCCGAAGCGCCGCCCGACACAGACATCGTGCGCGCGATGTTCGAGGGCTTGACCGACTACGATTCGCGTACGCTCGAACCCGTCGAGGCCGTCGCCGCGCGCTGGGAGTCGGACGAGGCGGCGCGCGTCTGGACGTTTCACCTGCGCGCCGACGCGCGCTGGTCGAACGGCGACCCCGTCACGGCCCACGACTTCGTGCGCTCGTGGCGGCGCACGCTCACGCTCGGCGCGGACGCGCCTCACGCGAACCTTTTGCGAATCATCGAGGGCGTCGAAGAGACGGCCGCCACGCCCGTGGCCTTAAGCGGCGCGGAGGTCGCGCGCGCCGAAAACGCGGAGACGCAGGCGGCCGCGAGCGCGCCGAAGTCGTCGAGCGAGTCGAGGCCAGCGGGCGCGAACGCGACGACGCAAGCGTCGCCGACGCCGCAGCCCACGCGCCCGCCCGAGCCTTTCGGCGCGGAGGCCGTCGACGACTTCACCTTGCGCGTTCGATTGCGCCGCCCAGACAAAAACTTCCACGCGCTCGTCGCGCACCCGGTCTTCCGTCCCGTCCACGAACTCGGCGCGCACGCCGACGCTTCGCAAGTAACAGAAACGCGGCCGAGCGAGGGCGGCGCGGAGTCGTCTCTGATTACGAACGGCGCTTTTCGTCTCGTCGAGCTTGGGCCGGAGGGGGTTCTACTTGAGAGGCGCGCTGAATACTGGGATGCGTCGGCGGTCGCGCTCGAACGTGTGCGCGTCGTCGCCAAGCGCGACGCGGAAGAGGCACTCGCCGCTTATCGCGCCGGAGAGTTGGACGCGGTGACGAACGCCGCCTTCGAGCCGCTCGCCATCAAGCTGCTCGCGCCCTACAAGGATTTTCGCCGGCAGACGTTCGGCGCGCTCACTTACTACGTCTTTAACACCGCGCGGCCGCCCTTC
>DASUNL010000380.1:0-3216 GCA_036277175.1 Pyrinomonadaceae bacterium
CACCCCGCAGTGTTTCCGTTACGAGCTTCTGCGCCGCGCCTACGAGCGAGCGCGCGACGAGGGCGTCGAGGCCACGGATTGCAGCGCGCTCGTCGAAAGACTCGGCGCGACGGTCGCCATCGTCGAGGGCGACGCGCGCAACATCAAAATCACGACGCCCGAAGACTTCGCGCTGGCTGAAATACTTTTGAAGTCAGAGGTCGGGAACTCCTGACCGGCGACTCCCCGCTTTTATGTTCCGCATCGGCATCGGCCACGACACGCACCGTCTGACGGACGGGAGGCCGCTCGTTCTGGGCGGCGTGCGCGTCGAGTCGGCGCGGGGCGGCGAGGGTCATTCGGACGCCGACGCCTTGTCGCACGCGCTCACCGACGCCATCCTCGGCGCTTTGTGCGAGGGCGACATCGGCGTCCACTTCCCCGACAACGACCCGCGCTGGAAGGACGCCGACAGCTTGCAGCTGCTCGCGCGCGTCGTCTGGCTCGCGAGCCAGCGCGGCTACCGCGTCGTCAACGCCGACGCGACCGTGATGCTTGAGCGACCGCGCCTGCGCCCCTACATGCCGGAGATGCGCGCGCGCCTCGCGGAGGTTCTCTGCGTCGGCGTCGAGTGCGTGAGCGTCAAGGCCAAGACCGGCGAGGGGCTCGACGCGGTCGGCGCGGGCGCGGCCATCACGGCGCAGGCCGTCGTCCTGCTCGAACGCACGTGATTTCGGATGTGAATGCGGGGAAGTGGATTGCGGACTCGCGCGGTCGCGGGTTGAAACTTTATGCGGCGGCGGAGAGTTTAAGTCAGAGACGTGCAGGGGGCCGGGGACTCTGTAAAAAGTTTTAAGGAGTAGACGTTGATGACAAAGATTCTCCGCGCGCTGCGAAGTGTGGCCGCCGTGATGGTCGGCTACGTGACGATGGTCGTCCTGATTACGCTCGTGCAGGAGACGCTGTTCGGCGGCGTCAGTCTGCAAAAGTCGAGTCCCGGCGTGCTCGTCGCGGCGGGCGCGGGGACGTTCCTCGCGGCGGTCGTCGGCGGCGCGGTCGCCGGACTCATCGCGCCCGCTCGCCCGCAACTGCACGCGCTCGCGATGTGCGTCATGGTCGTCATCGAGACGAGTTATCTGGTCGCGACCGGGCGCGTCGGCGGGCCGCTCTGGTTCGACCTGATGGCCGCCGGCTCGCTCGTCGTCGGCATCATCTTGGGCGCGTCGCTCGTCGCCCTCAGGCGGCAGCGCGCGAAGGTCATGGCGAGATGACGGCGAGGTGACGCGCGGCGCGACTCCGGAAGCGTGATGAGACTCAAGGCGCGGACGTTTTTACTGGCGGCGTTGTTGCTCTGCTACGGCGGCGCGGCCCGCGCGCGCGACGCGGCGCAGGATACTCAGTGGGACAAGGCGAACGACGAGGGCGAAGTCGCGTTCGCGCGCGGCGACTACGAGAAGGCCGAGCGCAAACACCTCGAAGCCTTAAAGCACGCCGAGCGAATCGGCGCGAAGTCGCCGCAGCGCGCGGGGACGCTGACGAAGCTGGCCGCCGTCTACGAGCGGCAGCAGAAGTTCGACGAGGCCGAGGGCGCTTACCGCCGCGCAGTCGAGGCGGCCGAGGCGATGGTCGCCGCGAAGGATTCCGAGTTCGCCATGTTCGCGCCCGACATGTTGGCGTCCTGTCTGGAAAGGCTCGCCGACTTCCTGTGCGAGCGGCGTAAGTTCTCTGACGCCGAGGCCACCTACCTCCGCGCGCTCGACGTTCTCACGCACATCGCCGTGAAGAAAGAGGAGACGCCGAAGACGCAGGACGAGTGGATAGGATTTCTGGTTAAGGCGACGGCGGGAGGCGCGCAAGTCCGTCTCGCCGGTGTGTCCGACAAGCTGGCTACGCTCTACCTCGTGCAGAATAAGTTCGCGGAGGCCGAGCCGGTCTTCAAGCTCTCAATCGCGACGTGGGAGCGTATCGAGCGCGTGAGGGAACACCCGAAGCTCGCGGTGACGCTCGAAAACCTAGGCGTCCTCTACGCGCGGCAGGGTCGTTTCGCGGAGGCCGAGCCGCACTTCCAACGCGCCCTCCAAATCTACGAGGAGACGCTCGGCGCGGAGCACGTGCAAGTGGCGAAGACGCTCGAAACTTTCGCGATGCTGCTCGGCAAGTTGGGGCGCGAGGCCGAGGCGTCGGCCGCGCTCGAACGCGCGCGCGCGATTCGCGGCAAGACTCGTTAGTCTGTCGAGAGCGCCCACCCTTCTATGAGACCACAGGACGTTATCCGGCGGAAGAGGGACGGCGGGGAACTGTCGCGCGCCGAGATTGAGTTCTTCGTGCGCGGCGTCACCTCCGGCGCGTGGGCCGACTATCAGGCGGCCGCGCTCCTGATGGCCGTCTTTCACAACGGCATGAGCGAGGCCGAGCAGCAGGCGCTCACCGAGGAGATGTTAAATTCGGGCGAGCTGCTCGACTTCTCCGACGTCGAGCGCCCGAAGGCCGACAAGCACTCGACGGGCGGCGTCGGCGACAAGACCTCCTTGATTCTCGCGCCGCTCGCCGCCGCGTGCGGCGTCGCCGTCCCGATGATTTCGGGCCGGGGCTTGGGGCATACGGGCGGTACGCTCGACAAGCTCGAATCCATTCCCGGCTACCGCGTCGATTTACACCTCGACGAGTTCCGCGAGATTCTCAAGCGGGTCGGGTTCGCGATGACGGGGCAGACTTCCGAGGTCGCGCCGGCCGACAAGAAAATCTACGCGCTGCGCGACGCGACCGAGACGGTCGAGTGCGTGCCGCTCATCGTCGCCTCCATAATGTCGAAGAAGCTGGCGGCGGGACTCGGCGCGCTCGTCCTCGACGTGAAGACGGGCACGGGCGCTTTCATGCACGACCTCGCCCGCTCCGAAGAACTCGCGCGCGCTCTCGTCGCGACCGGCAACCGTTGCGGCGTCCGCACAGAGGCGCTCATCACAGACATGAATCAGCCCTTGGGGCGCGCGGTCGGTAATGCGCTCGAAGTCGTCGAGTGCGTCGAGCTTCTGCGCGGTGAGGTGACGGAGAGGACGCGGCCCGTGCTCGATTTGTCGAAGGAGTTGGCCGCGCGGATGGTCGCGATGTCGGGCGTCACCGCGTCGCTCGAAGAGGCGCGCGAGTGCGTCGCGCGTGCGCACGAGAGCGGGGAGGCGCTTGAGCTTTTCCGCCGCAACGTCGAATTGCAAGGCGGCGACGCGCGCGTCTGCGACGACC
>DASUNL010000381.1:0-2219 GCA_036277175.1 Pyrinomonadaceae bacterium
CTACTACTAGATATAAAGATAAGATTGATAAATAGAATAAGTAGTAAAAGCGCGAGTTGATTTGATGGTCTCTTTAATGCTCTTATCTGCCGCATAAGACATCATCACTCAGAGGAGTTTAGAAGCATGGAATTTACTATCAGCAAGAGCGCCCTCCAGAAGGAACTCGGGTTCGTGCAGGGCACGGTCGAGAAGAAGAACACCATCCCGGCCCTCTCCAACATCCTCATCGAGTCGGTCGGCGAAAACACCATCCGCATCCTCGGCACTGACCTCGACGTGACGCTGCGCTGCGAGACCGAGGCCGAGATCAAGACGCCCGGCGCGATGTGCGTCGGCGCGCGCAAGCTCTTCGAGATCGCGCGCGTGCTCCCCGATGCGCCGGTCAACTTCCGCCGTGAGGAGAACGAGTGGGCGACCGTCACCTGCGAGCGTTCAAACTTCCGCATCGCCGGCGTCGACCGCGAGAGCTTCCCCGAAGTCCCGAGCTTCAAGGCGACGCCCGTCAAAATCTCCGGCGACATCTTCAAGACCTTCATCGACCGCACCATCTTCGCCATCACTCTCGAAGAGTCGCGCTACACGCTCTCGGGCGCGAAGTTCATGCTCGGCAAGACGGGCGCGCGGATGGTCACGACCGACGGACACCGCCTCGCCTACATCGAGCGTCAGGACATGGGCGAGAACGCCACGCAGGAGAGTCTGGACGTGCTCATCCCGCGCAAGACCTTGGCCGAACTCACCAAGCTGATGGCCGCCAGCGAGGGCGACGTGGGACTCGGCGCGGACGAGAATCACATCTACTTCGAGGTCGGCCCGCGCCTCCTCATCTCGCGCACGCTGACGGGTCAGTTCCCGAACTACGAGATGGTCATGCCGAAGGGCAACGACAAGCGCGCCGAATTCGACTCGACCTCGTTGGGTCAGGCCATCCGGCGCGTCGCCCTGATGGCCGACGACCGCTCGCACGCCATACGCCTCCACGTCGCCCCCGGCAACCTCCACATCAGTTCGCAGACGGCCGAGGAGGGCGAGGCCCGCGAGACCGTAGCCACCGAGTACGCGGGCGAGGAGATAGAGATTGGCTTCAACGCCGCCTACCTCCAAGACTTCCTCAACGTCGTCGGCGACGGCTCCGTCGCCTTCGAGTTCAAGGACGGCAACTCCCAAGCGCAACTCCGCCCCGCCGCAGACGACGGCTACGACTACCGCTACGTCGTCATGCCCATGCGCCTGTGAAGCACGGTCGGCAAAACTAAAAACGCGCCGCGCGTCATCTTGAAATGCGCGGGGCGCGTCGGTCACTTAATCGAGCAGCGTGTGTTAAAATTTGAGGCATGCTGCTCGAATCTCTTGAGGCTCACCAGTTCAGGAATCTGAGCGGCAAAATACAGTGGGGGGCGGGTCTTAACGTCATCCACGGCGATAACGGGCAGGGTAAGACCAACTGGCTCGAAGCCATCTACCTGCTCGCCACCACCAAATCCTTCCGCACGCAGAAGCCGCAAGAAGCAATTCGTTTCGGCGAAGAACTGGCCGTCGTCCGAGGCCGCGTCGCGCGCAGTAGCGAAGTACAGCGCGACCTCCAAGTCACGCTTCAGGGCAACACCAAGTCGCTCACGGTCAACGGCAAGCGCGAGTCGGTCGCGCGCTACCTCGAACAACTCCACGCCGTCTCGTTCACGGCCGACGAACTCGAAGTCGTGCGCGGAGGCCCAGAGGCGCGCCGACGCTTTCTCGACCGCGGCGTCGTCACGCTCCACCACGCATACGTCCAGACGCTCTCCGACTTCCACCGCGTCGTCAGGCAGAAGAACCGTCTGCTGCAAGACGCCGCCGAAGCCGAGCTGAGCATCGATGAGGCGCGCGAGCGCCTTGAGCCTTGGAACGAACAGCTCGTGCAGTTGAGCGCCGCGATTCATCGCGCGCGCGTCGAGTACGTCGGGCGTCTGAACGAGGCTCTTGAGAAGCGTCTCTTCGAGCGCGAAGAGGTCACGATTCGCTACGCCTCAGCGCTCGAAGGCAAGGGCGATTTAAGTGACTACGAGGCGCTCATCGCGGAGCGTTTGCGCCTTCGTCTACAGGCCGAAATCGCGTCCGGCTACTCGCTCATCGGGCCGCACCGGGACGAGTTGGAAATCCTGTTCGACGGGCGGGACATACGCTCTTTCGGCAGTTCCGGTCAGCAGCGTAGTGCATTGATTCTACTTGATTTAGCG
>DASUNL010000382.1:0-8636 GCA_036277175.1 Pyrinomonadaceae bacterium
GGCGCGGGAGGCTCGGCGGCCGGAGGCGGCGGGGGCGGAGGGGCGGAGGCGGCCTGACTCGCAGGGGCCTGCTCGGCCTGCGGCGCGGGCGCGGCTTCCGCCTGCGGCGCTGACGTAGCGGCCGCCGCCCCGTCGCCGTCGCCGATGACGGCGACGACTTTGCCGACCTCGACCGTCTCGCCCTCCTGCGCCCTGATTTCGAGCAGCGTGCCGGCGGCCGGCGAAGGAATCTCGGCGTCAACCTTGTCGGTCGAAATCTCGAAGATGTTCTCGTCGCGCTCGACGCGCTCGCCGACCTTCTTCAGCCACTTCGTAATCGTCCCCTCCGCGATGGACTCGCCCATCTGCGGCATCACAACTTCTGTGCTCATAAGTGCTCCCTAAAAGCCGCGAATCGTGAATCGTCAATCGATTGACGGGCACTCGGCCCGGCGCTTCGCCGTTCGAGCAGCGAGGCTCTCAAACTCCATTCACGATTTACGATTTACTATTTACGATTCTTCCGCCGTCGTCGGGTCAATCATCCGTCTAATCGCGGAGACGCGGTTGGCGGGGAAGCCGCCCTGTCGCGCGTGTTCGCGCACCGCCTCCTCGTCCGGGGCGATGTAGACGCAGTAGATTTTGTCGTCCGTCACGTAGCTCTCGACCCACTGAATCTGCGGCCCCATCCCGCGCAAGACATCGCACGACTTCTGCGAGACGCCGCGCAACTCCTCGGGCGACAACTTGCCCGCCCCTTCAATCTCACGTTCAATCACAAACTTCGGCATCGTTCAGTTCTCCTTAACAGAAACTATCAGCACTCAGCAGTCAGCTTCTACTTTCGACACGAAACACTTTGAGATGCGTGCTGAACGCCGACGAAACTCAAAGCTGAAAGCTGAGTGCTGACTGCTGACTGCTTCTTCAATAGGCCGCGAGCCGGCGCGCCGCGTCGAGCACGTCCCCAAGCTGCGGCAGGTGGTACTCTTCGAGCGGCGGCGAGTAGGGGACGGGCGTGTCGATGGCGGCGACGCGCACGAGCGGAGCGTCCAGCCACTCGAAAGCCTCCTCGGCCACCTGCGCGGCAATCTCGCCGCCGATGCCGCCCGTCCGCGAGGCCTCGTGCAAGACCATCATCCGGCTCGTCTTCTTCACCGACCCCAAGACCGTCTCGCGGTCAATCGGCGCGAGCGTGCGCAGGTCAATGACTTCAACGTCCAATCCTTCTTTCTCAAGCTCGGCGGCCGCGTCGAGCGCGTTTAAGACCTGCGCGCCGAAAGTTATAATCGAGAGGTCGCGCCCCTCGCGCGCGACGCGCGCACGGCCGATGGGCACGACGTAATCATCCTCGGGCAGCTCCTCGCGCAGGCGCGGCAGGCGGTAGAGCTTCTTGTGTTCGAAGTAGAGGACGGGGTCGGGGTCGCGTATCGCGGCCTTGATGAGTCCCTTCGCGTCGTAGGCTGTCGAAGGCTCGACCATCTTCAGGCCCGCCGTGTTCATGAAGAACGACTCGGCGTTGAGCGAGTGGAACGGCCCGGCGTGGACGCCCGCGCCGCACGGCCCACGGAAGACGGCCGGGATGCCAGCCCCCCAGCGGTAGCGGCACTTCGCGGCGTAGTTCGTCAGCATGTCGAAGCCGGGCGAGATGAAGTCGATGAACTGAAACTCGGCGACGGGCCGCATGCCCATCAGGGCCGCGCCGCACGCCGCGCCGACAATCGCCGCCTCCGAGATGGGCGTGTCGATGACGCGACCTTCGCCGAACTCTTCGAGCAGCCCGTCCGTCACCTTGAACGCGCCGCCGTAAGCGCCCACGTCCTCGCCGATGACGAAGACCGAGGGGTCGCGCTCCATCTCCTCCCAAAGCCCCTGCCGGATGGCCTCGACCAAAGTCACCATCCCGCCGCGCTCCGGCCGGTTCGACTTGTGCTCTTTCTTAGTTGCCGTTGACATTCACGAATCTCGAATCTGCAATCTCAAATTTGAAATTTGAAATCTCAAATGCGACGTCAGTCGCGCCGCGCTCACTCGTTCCGTCCGAAGACGGGCGGGCGGAAGGCGGGCGGGACGACTGAGTTGTCGAAGACGTTGTGGGCGGCCTTCTCCGCTTCGGGCATCGGCGACGACTCGGCCCACGCCGCGTCCTCGTCAATCTCGCGCCGCACGTCCGCGACGATTCCATCCAGCGCGTCTTGCGTCGCGACGCCTTGGAACAGGAGGTGACGTTGGAAGCGTTCGACGGGGTCGCGACGCTCCCAGAACGCCAACTCGCCCTCGGGCAGATACCTTTGGTCGTCGTGCTCTGCGTGACCCTTGCGCCGGTAGGTCTTCGCTTCGATTAAAACCGCGCCGCCGCCGCCGCGCGCGAACTCGACGGCGCGCCGCGTCACTTCGTAACAGGCGACCACGTCGTTTCCGTCGACGATGTAGCCGGGGATGCCGTAGCCGGCCGCTTTGTCGGCAAGGTTCTTGACGGCGGTCTGAAGGCGCGTCGGCGTCGAGTAGGCGTACCAGTTGTTTTCGGCGACGACGACGAGCGGGAGTTTTTGGACGGCGGCGAAGTTCAAGCCCTCGTGGAACGCGCCGGTGCTCATCCCGCCGTCGCCGATGTAGGCGACCGCGACGACATCTCTGCTTTGCATCCGCGCGCCCAAGGCGATGCCGGTCATGACGGGAATCATGTCGCCCAAGTGCGAGATGGGGCCGATGAAGCCGCGCTCCATGTCGCCGAAGTGGATGTTGAGGTCGCGCCCCTCACTCGGCCCCCAAGCCTTCGCCATGTACTGCGCGAAAATCTCGCGCGGCCGGATGCCTTTGACGAGCACCGCGCCGAGGTCGCGAATCAAGGGCGCGATGAAGTCCTGCGGCGCGAGCGCGTAAGCGCTTCCGACGGCCGTCGCCTCCTGCCCGAGAGAGCGGAAGACGCCGCCGACGACCTTCGTCTGCCGGTAGAGGTTGACGAGTTTCTCCTCGACCAGCCGCGTCAGCATCAGGTGGCGGTAAAGCTCAAGCAACTGCTCCGGCGCGAGCGACGTCTCGGACGAACAGACAAGCTCGCCGCCGTCGTCCAAAGGGTCTTCAATCTTAAACTCTTCACTGATGGGCACGACGGCCGGACGCCATGCGTCGCCGTTCTTCTCGCCGCCCCGCGCCGCCTTGCCCTTCGCCGCGCCGCGCGTCGTCTTGGTTTGCGTTTCTTTCATAAAGAAGCGTTCAGCAATCAGCATTCAGCAATCAGCTTCGGCCGCGTGTTCCGGCTGAACGCTGACCGCTGATTGCTGACGGCTTAAATGTGAATCGTCATGTCGTGGATGCCTTCGGCGGCCTCCATGACGGACTCGGAGACGGTCGGGTGCGCGTGAATCGTGCGGCCCAACTCTTCGGCCGTCGATTCGAGGTGCATCGCGACGATGGCTTCGTGAATGATTTCGGTCGCGTGCGGGCCGATGATGTGGACGCCCAAAATCTCGTCGTACTTCTTGTCGGCGACGACCTTCACAAACCCTTCCTCCTCGCCGAGGATGCGGGCCTTGCCCGACGCCGAGAACGGGAACTTCGCCGCCTTCACGTCGAAGCCCAACTCGCGCGCCTTCGCCTCCGTCAAACCTACGCTCGCCACTTCCGGGTCGCAGTAAGTACACGAAGGGACTTGACGCATGTTGAGCGGCTCGGGCTTCTGTCCGGCAATCTGCTCGACGACGAGGATGCCCTCTTTCGACGCGAGGTGCGCGAGCCAAGGCGTCGGAATCACGTCGCCGATGGCGTAGACGTTCGGCTCGCCCGTGCGGCAGAACTCGTCGACCTGCACCGCGCCGCGCTCGACCTTAATCTTCGTGCCTTCAATCCCCAGACCTTCCAAGTAAGGCATGCGCCCGACGGCGACGAGCAGCATCTCGGCTTCGAGAGTCACGTCCCCGCCCTTCGCGTCCTTGCCCGTCACTTTCACGCCCGCGTCGGTCTTCTCAACCTTTTCGAGCTTCGTCCCCGTGAGCGACTTGATGCCGCGCTTGCGGAAAGACTTCTCAATCTCTTTCGACACCTCTTCGTCTTCGAGCGGCATCAGGCGCGGCAGTAGCTCAACGAGCGTCGTCTCCGCGCCGAAGCGCGAGTAGACGGACGCGAACTCGACGCCGACCGCGCCCGACCCCATGACGATGAGCGACTTCGGCACTTCCTTCAGCTCAAGGATGTGGTCGGAATTGACGACGCGCTCGCCGTCGGTGTCGAAGCCCGGAATGGGGCGGACGACCGAGCCGGTGGCAATGATGACGTTCTTCGTGTTGACGGTCTCGGTCTTCCCGTCGGCCGTCGTGACTTCGACCTTGCCGGGGAGCGCGAGCTTGCCCGCGCCGTTAAAGACCGTCACCTTGTTCTTCTTCATCAGGTAGGAGACGCCGGCCGAGTTCTTGGCGACGACCTTGTCCTTGCGCTTCTGCACGTCGGCGAAGGCGAGCTGGATGCCGGTGGCCTGCACGCCGAAGTCTTTGGCGTGCTGCATCTGCTCGTAGATGTGCGCCGACATCAGAAGCTGCTTCGTCGGGATGCAGCCGCGCAGCCCGCACGTCCCGCCGAGCCGCTTGTCCTTCTCGATAATCGCGACCTTCAAACCCAACTGCGCGCCGCGCACGGCGGCCACGTAACCGCCCGGCCCCGCGCCAATGATCGTCACGTCAAACTGTTCGGTAGACAATGCTCCTCCTCAAAAAAGCGGTCAGCATTCAGCAGTCAGCTTTCAGCTCACGGCTGTCGCCGCTCCGTCAACACTTCGTTTCGTCAGACACTCATTCTCTTCCGGCTGATAGCTGAAAGCTGACTGCTGAATGCTTTCCTCACGATTCACGAAATCTTTCTATCTGCGCCGCGTGGTGCGACATGTGGTCGAAGGTGACGCCGGCGATGAACTTGAAGCCGTAAGTCTCCTCGCCCAACTCTTCGGGCAGACCTTCGAGCAGCGCGGCGAGTTCGGCGTGGGCCGCGCGCAGCTCGCCAAGGACTTCGGCGTAGGCGCGCCCGCGCATCGCCTCGACGGCCTCGCGGTTGCGTCGCTCTATCGTCTCGTCGTCGTAGCGCGGGCGGTAAGTTCCGGCGACGATACTTTCGACGACGCGTGCGCCCTCGCGCTCCCACATGGCGACGTGCGCGAGGCAGTCCTTGACCGACCACTCGGAGGTCAATCCCGTGCGCGACGCCGCCTCTTCCGAGAGGCCGTCGAGCGCGGCCAGAAGCCTCGCGTAAGCGTCGCCGACGCGCCCCAGCAACTCGCTCTTTTTCATTTCACTTGTCTTTGATTATAAAAGCTTTCGCCCCGTTCGGCCACCCGGCGCGCGCGCGCACGCTAGCGGTTGAAGAGCGTCTGGTAGTCCTGCGTCAGCTTTTCGATTTTGGCCTTGAAGGCGGGGTCTCTGAGCGACTCGTCCATGTACTCGATCTGGAGGCCCGACACACTCATCACGTTTTCGGTGACGCGCTCCATCAGACGCTTGCGCGTCTCCTCACTCAGTTGCGCCTCGCGCACATCCTTTATGGAGTTCATCTTGGCGGCCATCTCCGCGCGGCGCGCGTCGAGATGTCGCTGCGCCTCGTCAACGCCCGTCGAGGGGTCGGGCGCGGACTTCACCTTCGCGAGCAGTTCCTGCGTGAAGGCGTCGAGGTCTTTGACGACGGCGTTGACCTCCGCGTCCTTCGCGTCGTTGCCGCAGGCCGCGACGAGCGCCGCCGCGCACACGAGGGCGGCGGCCTGAAGCAGTCGGGCCAGAGTGCTGCGCGACATGGGGAAAGCCTCCACGGGGATTCTTTAAAAGCGTTATCATGTAACAACCTGTGGCGAACGAAAGTCAAGAAGAGCCGCCACCGAAGCGGGAGACCAAGAAGGAAGCGAGGGCCAAGCGTGTGAAGCACAGCGAAGGATTTTTGCGCATCGTCGAGGACGCGAAGACGCGCGTCAGCGAGGTGTCGGTCGAGGAGGCGCGCGAGCGCGTCGCGCGGGGCGCGCGGCTCGTCGACGTGCGCGAAGACAACGAGTGGGAGGCGGGCCGCGCCTCGGGGGCCGAGCACATGGGGCGCGGCGTCATCGAGCGCGACGTCGAGACCGAAGTGCCGGACAAGGAGACGGAGCTGATTCTCTACTGCGGCGGCGGCTACCGCTCGGCGCTCGCCGCCGACAACCTGCAACGGATGGGCTACCGCCGTGTCTACTCGATGGCCGGCGGCTGGAAGGCTTGGCGCGAGGCGGGCGCGCCCGTCGAGGGAGAAAAGTAAAACGCCTCCTCACTCAACGTCGGCGCGCGCGCGGTAGGTTGTCGAGTAGCGTGCGGCGCAGTTCGGGAGTGACGAGGAGCACGACGGCGAGCGTCGTCAAAAACGCGGAGAGTCCGCCCGTGAAGAGGCGCGCAGGGGGCGACGAGGTCGCGCCGAGTGCGAGCGCCCCGACGGAGAGTCCTGCGAGCGCCGCGAGCGTGGAGGCGGCGAGCGAGCGCAGGCACGGGCGGAACGCGCCGGGCGCGGTCAGCTTAATCATGCGGAAGCGCCCCGCGATGGTGCAGACGTAGACGACGACCGCGGCCCACGCCGCGCCCAGCAGTCCGTAACGCGCCGTCAGCGGGTAGAGCAGCACGAGAAAGAGCACGGCCTCGAACGTCTTGCTGAAGGCGTCGGGCCTGAGGCCGCGCACGCTCACCAGAAGCGGCGAGATGACCTGCAACATCCCGCGCAGGAAGCCGACCGTCGCGAGCACACGCAGGACGGGGCCGGCCGCCGCCCACTTCACGCCGTAGAGCAAGACGACTATCTCGTCGGCCGCGACCGCGAGCGGCACGGCGAGGAGCACGAGCGTCGCCGACGCCACGCCGAAGACGCGCGCGAACGCGCCTTCGAGCCGCGCCGGTTCTTTGGCGCTCATCTCGACGTAGGCCGGGAAGGTTCCGCCGCCGAGCGCCCCGCCGACGACGGCGACGGGCAGCGTCGCCATCGTGTAGGCGAGGATGTAGAGGCCGAGCGCCCCCGCCCCGTAGAGCCGTCCGACGACGACGTTGTCGGCCGCCGTCGTGACGTAGCTCATCAGGTAGATGACGAACGTGTACTTGGCGAACCCGTAAGCCTCGCGGAAGGCTTCGCGGTCGAACATCAGGCGCGGGCGGTAAGGGTGGAAGACGTAGGAGAGCGCGACGCCTGCGGCCGCGCCCGCGAGTTGGCCGAGGACGATGGCCCGCACGTCGCCCAACAGGAGCGCGAGCGCGACGGCGATGGCCGTGGAGACGAGGTTGTGCGTCTGCTCGAAGAGCGCGACGCGCCCGAACTCGATGCGCTTGCGCAGGACGACGAGGCCGATGTTCTGAAGAGCCTGAACGAGCGGCAGAGGGCTGAGCGCGACGAGCACCCCGAACAGACGCGGGTCGCCGTAGAAGCGCGAGGCCGGGTAGGCGGCCGCGAGCAGGATGAGCGTGACGCAGACGCCCCGCGCGAGGCCCGCCGTCCAGACCGTGTTGAGATGCGCGCTCATCTCCTCGTCGTCTTTGAACTGACGGACGATGACCGACAGCTCAAGCCCGACGCTGGTGAGCGCCGTCAGGGCCGCGAGGACGGTGACGGCCATGCCGAAGAGTCCGAAGTCGGAGGGCGCGAGCAGGCGCGCGACGATGACGGAGCGGACGACCCAGACGAGGTGGCTCGACGCGACGGAGGCGACGTTCCACGCGACGCCGGAGCGCACGCGGCCCGCGAGCGGCTTTGCCGTGGGTGTCGTGTCGTCCAAGACGGAGGTCGTTTAAGGCGCGCGCCGCGAGTCGGCGAGCCGTCCGCGCACGCGCGGCTCGCGGCTCGGATGAGAGACGACGAGCGTCGCCGCTCCGGGGGGTTGGTTCGTCCGCAAAGTGCGTGTGTCCTTATTCCCGTTGAAAGGGGTTCGCGGGTTAAAGAGCGCGGGCATGGTATCGTAAAGTTTGCGAGGATGGAACACCTCACTTCAGCGCGTCGCGCGTTCGCGGCGCGGCCGGTTGTTGTAGAATACCGGCCCGCAGGAGTCGTGCGATTGAAAAAACTTTCCGGAGGAGATGACCGATGGAGTATCCCCTAGAGCTTACATTCAAGCTGCTCGCCATCGCGCAGCAGATCAGCGTCGTGGACGCGCGCGGCCAGATGGTCTTCTACGTCAAGCAGAAGGCGTTCAAGCTGAAGGAGGCGGTGACGGCCTTCGCCGACCAGACGCAGCAGACCCCGCTCTACACGATCAACGCCAACAAGGTGCTCGACTTCTCGGCGCGCTACAACTTCGCCGAAGCCTCGGGCCGTCCGCTCGGGTCGGTCAGGCGGCGCGGCATGCGCTCGATCTGGAAGGCGCGTTATGAGGTCTACGACGAGCGCGAGCAGTTGCAGATGACGATTAACGAAGAGAGCGCGTGGACGAAGGTCTTAGACGCGCTCGTCGGCGAGATTCCGGTCGTCGGGATGTTCACCGGCTACATGTTCCACCCGGCCTACCTCGTGACGCGCACCAACGGCACGGTCGTCATGCGACTCGAAAAGCGCCCCGCCTTCTTCCAAGGCAAGTTCCTCATCACCAAGAACGGCGACCTCCCCCCCGAAGAGGAGACCCGCGCCATCCTGAGCCTCCTCATGACCGTCCTCTTGGAGCGCCGCCGCGGCTAAAGTCCGGCGCG
>DASUNL010000383.1:0-2386 GCA_036277175.1 Pyrinomonadaceae bacterium
CCCGCCGTGTGGGTCTCGACCGGCAGCTCAAGCGACTCGGTCTCGCTCGCCATCGCGCGGTTGAACTCGACGAGGACTTCGGCGTCCGTCGCGCGCGCGAGCCTGAAGACCAACCCCGACGCATCCGCGCCGGGCGCGTCCATGATTCCCTCCCTCAAGTCCGGCGTCTCATCACGTTCGACCATCGCACGCTCCCTTCACTGTGCGTTTGAGATTCGAGTTTTCAAATTTAGTTGTTTATCCAGACGGGCTTCGAGTTGCAGCCCGTGCCGTCGCTGCGCCAACGCGGGCAAGACCAGAAGTAATTGCCGGAGCTGGCCGGGCCGCGCTTTAAGGTCGTCGTCCCGCACTGCGTGCACGGCGGGCCGCTTTCGGGCGCGGGCCGAGGCTCTTCGAGCGCGCCTTTTTCGTCGAACGAGCGCAAGCCGCGACAGTCGGGGTAGCGCACGCACGAGAGGAACGCGCGCCGCCCCTTCTCCTTCGGCAGGCGCAGACGCATCGCGCCCTCGCAATGCGGGCACGCGGTCTGCGCCAGAGCCTTACGCTGCCGCGCGTTTCGCGGCGCGTCGCTCAAAAAGCCGCACACCTCGCGCCCCTGCGAGCAGGCGAGGAACTTCCCCGACGCGCTCTCGCGCTCGACGAGAAAGCCCGCGCGCCCTTCGCGTTTGCACTTCGGACAATCGAGCGCGCCTTCGGGCCTCGGCACTTCTTTGACTTGCGCCTCCGCGCCGCTCGCGCGCTCAATCTCCGCGCCCGCGATTTGCGCGACCAACTCGCCGACCATCCCTTTTATCTCGCCCATGAAGGCGTTGAACTCGTACTCGCGCCGACGCATGCGTTCGAGCTTCCGCTCCCAACTTCCCGTCAGCTCCGCCGACTTCAAAAGCGGCGACGGTAGCATCCGGATGAGCGCGACGCCCTTCGGCGTGGCCGCCAGCGACTTCTTCTCGCGCTCGACGTAGCCGACCTGTATCAGCCTCTCGATTATCTGCGCGCGCGTCGCCGGAGTGCCGAGGCCCGACTCCTTCATCGCGAGTCGCAGCTCCTCGTCTTCAACTTTCTTCCCGGCCGTCTCCATCGCGGCTAGCAAGCTCGACTCGGAGTAGCGCGGCGGCGCTTTCGTCTGCTTCTTGACAGCCTCGCTCGTTAAAACCTCGGCCGCGTCCTTCGCCCGAAGCGGCGGAAGCTCGGCCGCCTCGTCCTCGCCTTCGTCGCCCGACTTACGCAAGTCGCGCGGCGGCGGGTCAACTTCGCGCCAGCCAGCTTTCAAGACGACCGTCCCGCGCGTCATGAATCGCTCGCCCTCGACGGCCGTGACGACCGTTGTTCGTTCAATCTCGGCGTCCGGGTAGAAGGCGGCGAGGAAGCGGCGCGCGACGAGGTCATAGATGCGTTTCTCGTCGGGCTGAAGCTGCGGGCTGATTTTCTGTTTCGTCGGGATGACGGCGTGATGGTCGGTCACCTTCTTGTCGTCGACGTGCCGGCTCGAAAGCTTCGGCTCGCCGCGCGCGAGTATCGTCTCGATGAACCTGACGTAAGGGCCGACGCCCGCCGCCTCGACGTGACCGCGCAACTCTCTGCCTACGTCAGTCGAGAGATGGCGCGAGGAGGTGCGCGGGTAGGTGATGAACTTTTTTTCGTAGAGCGACTGTGCGAGTTCGAGCGTGCGTGCGGCCGTGAACGAGTAGCGCGCGTTGGCGGCGCGCTGCAACGCCGTTAAGTCGTAAAGCAAAGGCGCACGCTCGCGCGCCGACTTCTTCTCGACACGCTCTACCGCGCCCGTCTTATCTCGAACCTTCGCCGCGACCTCTTCGGCCGCCTCCTTTTTGTCGAAGCGCGTGCCGTCTTTGCCGAACCAGACGCCGCGATAGTCGCCGCCCTCGGCGCGAAAGTCGGCGAAGACCTCGAAGTAATCGACGGGGACGAAGTTTCGTATCTCTTCGTCGCGCGAGACGATGAGGGCGAGCGTCGGCGTCTGGACGCGGCCGAGCGGGTAGACGCCTGTGTGGCCCGCGCGGCGCGCGCGGATGGTCTGTGCGCGCGTCGCGTTGATGCCGACGAGCCAGTCGGCTCGCTGTCGCGCGTGGGCCGAGTCGCGCAAGCCTCGGTACTCGTCCGAGGGCTTCAGCGTCTTGAAGCCTTCGAGAATCGCGTCGCGCGTGAGTGACGAAATCCAGAGACGCTCGACGGGCTTTCGGCAGCCGGCGAGCGTGTAGACGAGGTCGAAGATTAGCTCGCCCTCGCGCCCGGCGTCGGCCGCGTTAACAATCGAGTCGACGTCCGCGCGTTTCATCAGAGTCTCGATGACGCGGAACTGCTCGCGCGTACGCTCCGAGGCGTGGTACTTGAACTCGTCGGGGACGATGGGCAAGTCTTCCAGACGCCA
>DASUNL010000384.1:0-5407 GCA_036277175.1 Pyrinomonadaceae bacterium
GTGGACGACCGTCACCACGCGAGGCGGCGCGGGCGCGGCCTTCGGCGTCGGCGACACGGGGGTGGGAGACGGCTGCGGCGGCGGCTCTTCCTGCGCGGGCGCGCGCGGCGAAGGAGGCTGAGTTTGAGGCGTGCGCTGCCAGCCCTTCTTCGCGGGCGGCGCGGGCGGCGTCTGCCGCGAGGCGTCGGGCGTCCACGCATTCGAGGGCGCGGCCGTGCCGGGCGCGTTCTCGCGCGCGGGAGCAGCTTCGGGCGCTTCCTGCGCGCGCGCGCCGTCGGCCGAGAGAGCGAGCAGCAGACAAACGAGCGCGAGGACGCCCGCGCTCATTCGTCGCCGTGTGCGAAACCGCTTGTGATTAAAGACGAACATCAGTTACTACCAGACCACCTCTTTGTCGCCCACGCTCGCGCGCTGCGAGCCTGCGCGCGCGACCATCTCCTGCGAGCCGAAGCTGACGCTGCGGATGGGCACGACGCGCGCCGCGCCGCGCTCGTCGCTGATTAAGACCTTGAGCGGTCGCTCAGACTTCGGCAACGGCACGGCCACCGTCGGGCCGGTCAGAGCCACCTCGCCCGCCGAAGGGTTGGAGACGACGGTCGCGCGCGACTCGTTGAACGTCGCCGTCCGGTGTCCGACGCCCGTCGTCATCCTCGCCTTCTCGAACGACGCGGCCGATGAATTTCTCGACGCGCGCTGAGAACCCGCACTCAACTCCGTCACATCAATTTCGTCTTCGGCGACCGCCAAGACGTTCTCAAACTCGTCGGCTTCGACCTTCGCGGCTTGCGCGCCCGCGACCTCACGCGCCTCTTGCGTCGCGGTCGCCTCCGCCTTTTGACCGTCAGCGTGCGCGCTCTCGACTTGCGCGGCGGGCGCGTCGCCTGCCGACTGCCGCACGTAGAGCGAGGCGGTGACGGCGACGGCGAACAGTGCGGCGAGCGTCACGCCTGCGACCGGCGCGAGCGACCCGCCGAAGAGACTCCGTCGCGGCGCGCCCGCGTCGGTGTGCATGCGCGCGCGCAGACGAAACTCGAAGTCGGGCGGGGCGGCGACCGCGCCGAGCGAGCCGACGAGGGCGCGCAGGGCGTTGCGCTCGCGCTCGAACGCGCCGCACGGCGCGCATGCGTCGAGGTGTCGGCGCGCGGCGACCGACAAGGTCGAGCCGGCGGCGGCCTCTTCGATTTCGGCGATGTACTTCTTACAACTCATCGTGGATACCTCTCGTCGCGCCGACGCGCCTAGATGTAGGCGTGCAGCTTGTCGCGCAAAAAACTCCTCGCGCGGTTGATGCGCGACTTCACAGTCCCCTCGCTCAAATCGAGTATGCGCGCGATCTCGTCGTAGCTCCGGCCCTCGACGTCGCGCAGGACGAGCGGCGCGCGGTACTTGTCCGGGAGCGTCGCAATCGCGCGCGCGACGGCCGCCTTCCGCTCGTCGTCGACGAGCGTCGCGTCTTGCAGAGGGCAGTGGTCGGGCGGGTCGAGTTCGGCCGCCTCGCCCGCGCCGCCCGCGTCGCGCCCCTGAAAGAAGGCCGTGAGCGAGACGAGCCGCCGCCGCTTGCGCCTGCGCAGCTCGCTGATGGCGAGGTTCGTGGCGATGCGGTAGATGTAGGTCGAGAACGCATAGCTAGACTGGTAACGCTCGGCCGCGCGGAAGACGCGGAGGAAAGTCTCCTGCGCGAGGTCTACCGCGAGGTCGTAGTCGTTCGTCATGCGGTAGACGTAGTTCGTAATCTGGTTGCGGTAGCGGCGGACGATTTCACTGAACGCCGCCTCGTCGCCGGCGCGCGTCGCTTCGAGGAGGCTGTGGTCGGAGAGCGGCACGTCGAGCGTGGCGGCGAGTTCCGACGGCGCGGCGACGGCCGAGGCACTGCTCGTCCCCGTCGTCGCGGCGGCGGAGAAGGCCAGCTCGTTCGTGGAGGGGAATGCGCTCATCGGGACAGGCGGGCTGCCAGACCTTTTTCGGACTCTACTTCAAGTCTCTAAACCACTCTTGCCTTAAGGTTTCGGGCCGCGCGCGGGACGAGGCGGCGGCTCGTGCCCGGCGATTATACACTTGTCCGCCTTCCGCCCGTGAGTCTCACACGCCCCGCCCCTCTCCGAGTTCCAAAATTAGCCGCCGGGGATGAGCCACGGAGACGCAGAGACACGGAGTTGGTTTAAGCATCTGAAATCTCAAATCTCAGATTTAAATCTCTGTGCCCTCCGTGCCTCCGTGGCTAATTTTTACAAAGTCGCTTCCCTGTTCCGACTTGAAACCTGTAATCTTATGGCCGATGCCGCGCGAGCTGACAAAGCGCAGGGAAATCCTCGACGCGGTCGGCCGCGTCGAAATCATCAGCGACCTGCTCGAACGCCAACAGGGCCACTTCACCCACGAGCTAGACCTCGAAGTCATCGCCTACGGGCGCAACTACAACGGCAAGAAGGTCGGCCCTTACGTCCGCCTGCTCGTCTACGAGCCGGGCGAGGAGGTCGTTCGCCAAGGCGACTGGGGCGGCAACACCTTCTTCATCCCCGTCGAAGGCAAGCTCGACGTCTCCGTCAGCGACGGCGAGGGCGGCGAGGAGCGCGTCGGCGAGATTTCGGCCGGCGTGAGCTTCGGCGAGATGTCTGTGCTCGCGGGCGTGCCGCGCAACGCGACCGTGCGCGCGGCCCTTGAAGGCTCGACCGTCCTCGAAGTCACGCGCCCCGCGCTCCGACTCCTGCGCAAGCTCCCGCGCTTCGGCCGACAGCTCGACCAGACCTATCGCAAGCACGGACTCGGACGCACGCTCGCCGAGGTGCGACAGGTGACCGGCGACGTCTTCGACGACGCGCTCATCGAACGTTTGGGACGCGCCGCGCGCTTCGTCGTCTACGGCAAACACCACGTCCTCTTCCGCGAGGGCGACCCCGTCGACCGCGTCTACTTCGTGCGCGACGGCTGGGTGCGGCGCGTGAGCGGTCACGCCGACGCGGCCGTCGGTGTCTCCGCCCTCGCGGCGGGCTTGGACGCGGGCGCGGCGATTGACTTTCTCGGCGCGGGCAACTGCCTCGGCCTCGAAGGCGTCGCGGCCGACACCGAGTGGGCCTACACGGCGACCGTCCTGCAACGCACCGAAGTCTTTGAAGTCTCCATCCCTCACCTGCGCGCCGACCCCTCTCTGCGCGACGCGGTCGAGCGCGCCTTCCGAGACTTCTCGGACGTGGACGAAGACCCGCGTCCGGCCCCGGCCGAAGACCGACGCGCGACGGCCGCCACCGAGCGCGAGATTGCGACCGGCGTCATCGACGGCACGAACCTGCTCGTCATGGACATGGACAAGTGCGTCCGTTGCGGCAACTGCTCGCTCGCCTGTCATAAAGTCCACGGCCAGTCGCGCCTCCTCCGTCGCGGCATACACATCGAGCGCCCCGCACGCCTCGGCGGAAATTCCGCCGAGCACGTCCTCTCGCCCTCGGTCTGCATGCACTGCCAAGACCCCGAATGCCTGACGGGCTGCCCGACCGGCGCGATCGGACGCTTCGAGGGCGGGCAAATCGACATCAACCCGCAGACCTGTATCGGCTGCGGCGACTGCGCGACGCAATGCCCCTACAACGCCATCTCGATGATTCCGCGACGCGCAAGCGCGCCTCAGCCTCCGAGTTGGAGGACGCGCGCCAGCGCTCTTCTCAAGCTCGCTCCGCCGCAGATGCCCGCGTCCGTGACTGAGACCGAGAACTTGCTCGCCGCCAAGTGCAACCTCTGCGACAACACGCCGATGAACCCGAAGAGCGCGCGCGGCCATCGCTACTCGTGCGAGGAGAACTGCCCGACGGGCGCGCTCGTGCGCGTCAACCCGCGCGAGTATTTCGCCGAAGCGGGCGCGCGCATCGGCCTCGTCTACCGCGACCGCACGCACGCCATCGGCCGTAACATTCACAAGCGCGACACGCCCGCGCTCCTCTGGCACGTCTTCGGCATCCTCTTGACCTTGGCCGTCGCCTTCGCCTTCGCGCGCTGGCTCATGCGGACGGGACTCGACGAACTGCTCGGCGCTTCGTCGTGGCTCACGATACGCTGGCTCACAGGCTTCGTCGGTCTCGCCGCGCTCGCGCTCGTGATGACCTATCCCGTCCGTAAACAGATTTACCGACGACGCGCCGGGCCGCTCCGCTATTGGACGCTGATGCACGTCTACGCGGGCCTCGTCGCGGGCGTCGTGCTCCTGATGCACGGCGGGCGCTCGACGGGAGGCTTGCTGACTTCGCTCCTGATGGTCTCGTTCGACCTGACCATCCTGACGGGCCTGCTCGGCGTCGCCTGCTACCTCGTCCTGCCGCGCGTGATGACGAGCATTGAGGGCGAGCCTCTGCTCGTCGAGGACTTGCGCGCGCGCCGCGACGAGCTGCGCGAGCAACTCGGGCGCATCGGCGCGGAGACCGACGCGAGCCTGCGCGAGCTCGTCGCGCGCCGCGTGCGCCGACGATTCCTCTCGCTCCCGTTCCTCTTGCGTCAGTACGTGAGGCGCGAGGACTTGAAGACCTTGCTGGCTGAGGCGCGCGAGGAGTTCGAGGCCGAGGCTGCGGCGCTTCCGGGCACGCAGTCGCGTCGCACTCTGCTCGAAGCGGTCGAGACGGCGGTGACGCTGCGCCGCGTCGAGTCGCTCGTCTACCTTCATCAACTCTTGAAGCTCTGGCTCGCGCCGCACGTCGTCGCCACGTCCCTAATGCTCGCGCTGATGATTGTCCACATCATTCAGGTCGTCTTCTTCGCCGTGCGCTGAGGTTGGAATTTCGGCGCTCGGACTTTGAAACGCATCCGCCGATGCAGACGCAGAACAGCACCTTCGTCATCACGCGCGAAGACCTCTCGCAGGACGCGCTGACGCTCGTCACCGACGGGCTGAAGGTCGGCCGTCTGCCCTCGTGCGAGCTTCTGCTCAACCATCCGACGGTCTCGCGCCTCCACGCCGGAATCAAAGAGGCCGACGGTCGCTTCTACGTCTTCAACTTCAGCCAGTCGAGCGGGACGACCTTGAACGGCCGCGTCGTGCCCGTCGAAGAGGCCGAGGCTCTGGCCGACGGCGACGTGCTGCAAATCGGCCCGTTCTCGCTCCACCTCGACCGCGAGGGCGATGCGCTGCACATCAAAGTCACGCTACAGGTGGCGACGCGCGTAGGCGAGGGCGACGAGCGCGCCGACCTTAGCGCCGCGCCCGACGTGGTCGCGCGTCCGCGTGCGGCGCGCGGCGCGGCCTCGCCCGAAGTCACGAGCGCGCTCGCCGTCTTCTGGTCTTCGCGCCGACGCGAGGCCGGGAAGATGGAGCGGCTTTCGCCCGTCCGCCCGCACGCGCCGACGCGCGTCGTCGGCAAGGCGCGTTTCAACTGGACGCCGACCGGCGACCTCGTGCGCCCGTGGCCCGTCTCGGTCTTCGTCTGGG
>DASUNL010000385.1:0-5591 GCA_036277175.1 Pyrinomonadaceae bacterium
CCCGCCGCCGCTCGTCGTGAGCACGCGCGGGTGGCGCGGCTCGCCCGGCGCGTGCAACCGGTGCTTCGCGTCGAGCACGACTTCCGTCGCGTTCGTCAAATCCTGAAGGTACATCTCCTCCATCTCGCGCGCGAAAGGCTCGTCTTCGACGACGGCGTCAAGCTCGCAGTTGCCGAACCAACTGGCGATGTTGAGGTTGGTCGAGCCGACGCGCGCCCAGTGCGAGTCGGCGACGGCCGTCTTCGCGTGCAGCATCGTGCCGTTCCACTCGAAGACGCGCACGCCCGCCTCCAACAGCGGGCGATAACCAGCCCGCGACAAAGGTCTGAGGAGCGGGATGTCAGTCCCGTTGGGGACGAGCAGGCGCACGTCGACGCCGTCGCGCGCGGCCGCGCGCAGGGCCTCCACGTAGGAGGTCGTCCCGGCGTAGTAAGCGTCGGTCAGCCACAGACGTTCACGCGCCAGCGCGGCGACGAGTTGGTCGAGACGCATCATCCCGGCCGTCGCCGGCACGCTCGCCACGACGCGCAGGCTCACGTCGCCTGCGTGCGCGAGCGAGTCACGACTGACCAGCTCGTCTTCGGGAATCGGCTCGCCAATCATGGCCCAGACCTGCGCGAACGCGCGCTCGACGTCGGCGACCGCCGGGCCGCGCACCTCGACGCCCGTGTCGCGCCACGGCTCGACCTTCTTTTCGGGGACGCCCACCCACATCCGCCCGACGCACAGGCCCGTGATGAAACCCACTTGGCCGTCGACCGCGAGCATCTTGCGGTGGTCGCGCGAGACCCACCCGAACGGCGAGTCGAGGTGCGGCGGGTTGTAACAGCGCACCTCGACGCCGCCCGCGCGCAGGTGATTCCAGAACGAGCGCGAGGTCTTGCCGAAGCCGCCCATCCAATCGTAGATGAGGCGCACGCGCACGCCCTCGCGCGCCTTCGAGACGAGCGCGTCGGCGAACTGCCAGCCCACGTCGTCTTCGTGAATGATGTAGCTCTCGAAGTGTACGTAGCTGCGGGCAGCGGCAATCGCGTCGAGCCACGCCGGGTAGTTCTCGCGCGCGTCCTTGAGCAGGCGGACGCTATTGCCGCCGACGAGGGGCGCGCCCGCCGCGCGCGAGAACGCCTGATCGGCGAGCGCGCGCACGGGCGAACGGGAGACGCGCCCGCGCCCGCCTCTTTGTACCGCGCCACTCATCATCACGCCCCCTTTCGGCGTTCGGGCCTCGGACGGCCTCGTTCAATTCCCGCGCCCCTCTTTCGTTTCAACCAGTCGCGGCTCGGCGAGCGGCAGGTCGGCCGTCAGTGGCGCGTGGTCGGAGATGCGATTCCGGAGGGAGTCGTTGAGACTCTTGAGCGTGCGCCCGAAGTGCGGGGCGAAGAGGTACGGCCCCGCCTTGGCGTGAGGGTCGGTGAGTCCGGGCGGCTTGACGAAAATCCAGTCGAGCTTGAACTTGCCGACGAACGCGATGGTGCGCTCGACCTCGTAGGTCGTGATGAAGCCTTTGTCGCCGCGCTGGTTCGAGTTCGCCAGCGTGTCGTCTTTGCCGCCGACGGAGCGCGGCGAGTCGCCACGGAAATCGAACGCCCCGCCGTCGGCGAAGCGGAACTCTTTGAGACGGTCGAAGAACTCGGCCTCCGGGTTCGAGGCGACGAGCGCGATGCTCCGCACGGTCGGGTCGGCCTGTTTGCGGTAGGCGTTGACGCCCCCGAGCAGCATCGTCGGCAGCCGCACGCCGGTCAGGATTCCCAAGCCCTGCTTGAGCCAGAAGCTACGACTCCCGAGGCGGTTCTTCAGAAGACGCTCGACCGAAAGCGGCGTCCCGTCCTGCGTCGAGGTGTTCATGTCGCCCGCGACGACGACGGGCGCGTCCACGTCCTTTATCCGCGCGAGCAACTCTTCGAGCTGCTTGCGTCGGCCTTCCGGCTTGGTCTTGTCTTCGAGGTGCGTGGCGACGACCGTTAGCCTGCCGCCGGGCAGACGCGCGTCGGCGACCTCGGCCGTCAACATCATCCGCCCCCCGCGCCGCACCTCGCGCAGAATCTTCTCCTGAAACACAAGCTCGCCCGCCTTGCGCTTGCCCTCTTCGATAGCTTTGACGCCCGCCAGCTCGTCTTTGTACCAGTCGTGCGGTTGCACGTCGAAGGGTTCGAGCCGCACGTTCTCCAAGGGGAAGCGACTGAGGATGGCCGTGCCGTGCAAGCCACGGTAACGCGCCCGGTCGACTTTGATTTCCGAGACGAGCTTGGCCCGCTCTTCCGCCGGCAGCTCTTCAAACTTCTCAAGCCCGAGCGCAATCGGGTCGACCTCTACGAACTCGACGCCGAAGGCGTAATTCATGCGAAGCGCCTCGGCCAGCTCCGCCGCGACGTCGCGATACCCCGTGCGCTTCATCCCGAAGTCAACTTCGTTGAGGACGACGACGTCCGCCTGCTGCATCAGCGCGACCTGTTGCAGGACGAGCCTACGCTTCTCGCTCCCGCGCGGGTAGGCCGCCGTGTCCATCAGTCGGGCGAAGCCGTCGGGGTCGGTGAAGGCGGCCCGGATGGCGTCGAACTCAAGCCCGCGCTCGATGTTCCACTCGACGACGCGCAGGAAACGTCCGAGTCCCGCCGCGCTCGGCAAAAGCGGCTTCACGCCGCGCGCCGACGCGGCGTTGCTGACGAACGGAGTCCTGAGCAGACGACTGAGCTTCTCCTGCAACACGGCGGGCGGCGTCGGCTGCTCGTAGAGCTGAACCAGCTCGTCGTAGGTGAGCAGCTCCGGCGCTTGCGTCTGCGCCCCGACCGCCGACGCGATTAACAAACAGGCGAGCGCGGCCGCCAGCAAGTGTGTTGGTGAAAAGGGACGGCGCGTCACTCTGTCCGTCGGGCGTCCGGGCTTCCCATTCTTTAACGGCTGCGTTGCGAGGTGCATCTGATTCTTTCGACTCCAGTCCTGACGCGCGTGCGCGTCCGTCTCGGCGGACACGCTCCGAGAGGCGGACACGCTGCGAGCGGTGTCGCGGAGAAATTTGAAGAGACTCATTCTCCTTCTTCCACGGCGGAAGGAGTCGCGCCCGCGTCGCCTTCTTCCTCATTCTCCTCGGGCGGATGTCGTCTCACGCCGAGCACCCAGCCGGGCGGGTCGCTCGCCGGGAAAGAGTCGTTCAGGTCTCTGTCAATCTTCGCCTCGACCCGGTCTTCGCTCGTCACACCGGCCGGACGCTCTTCCGCCCGACGCTCGTCGTCAGCTTTGCTCCCCATCTTCTTACCTCCGTGATGAACATTTTCCGACGGCGCGCGGACGTCGAATCGGAAGACCCGGCCGCCGCCGTCAGGCGCACGGAAAGTGCCGTGCGCGACACGCGCATCAAGCGGCTCGGCGCTCTCGCGGCGAGCCGTGTGAGTGCGCCGCATGAATCTCTTGCTTATTCGTTAAGGCTTATTACTACTCTCTATGCAACTCAATTTCAACACTAATTCAGGGCGGCCATCGCGTGCAAACTGTGTGTGCAGAAGCGTACCTAACGGGGAAACGTCGCGTGCTAAAATGCGAAGTTCCGAGTTACAAGCGGCGCGGCGACGCCGGTTCGTTAAGCCCTTGGAGGAAGGCGTTGATTGACGTTCGTCATACTTGCGCACGACCTAACCTGAAACCTATTCGACTGACAAGGAGAACGTAAGATGAGTAAACCCGTCCGCATCCTCGGCATCGCCGGAAGCCTCCGCCGCCAATCGTATAATCGCGGAGCCCTGCGCGCCGCCGTCGAGCTCGTGCCCGACGGAGCCGAGATAGACATCTTCGAGCTTGACGGCATCCCCGGCTTCAATCAGGACGACGAACAGCAGCCCCCCGACAAGGTCACGGAGATGAAGCGTCGCATACGCGAGGCCGACGCCATCCTCTTCGTCACGCCGGAGTACAACTACTCGATTCCGGGCGTCCTGAAGAACGCGATTGATTGGGCGTCGCGTCCCTACGGCGACAGCGCGTGGTCGGGGAAACCCGCCGCCATCATGGGCGCGTCCATCGGCGTCATCGGCACGGCGCGCGCGCAGTACCACCTGCGACAGATGATGGTCTTCCTCAACATGTTCCCCGTCAACCAGCCGGAGGTGATGATTGGCAACGCCTCCGAGCGGTTCGACGCCGAAGGGAATTTGACCGACGAGAAGACCCGAGAGTTCATCACACAACTCCTGCAAAACCTCGTCGACTGGACGCGGCGTATAGAGAAGTCGTGAGGGGCGGTGAAAGGTGAATGAAGGGCGTCGCCCGACGATTACTCAAGCCGCGCGACGGGCAAGGCTCAAAAAAAGAAAGCGCCTGCATCTTGAATGATGCAGGCGCTTCTTCGTTTAGTGGCGGAAACGCTTCGAGTCTTAGAAGTTCGCGACGGACTCGTCCGCTGACTGACCGCCGCCGCTTTAGCAAACTCTCATCGCAACTTTGGCTAACGCCCGTCGCGACCTCCGCTCACGCTCGTCGCCCGTCGCCGCTTCCGCTAACGCGCCGTGGCCCGTCCGCCCGAACGCTTCGCCGCCACTTTGCGTGTTGACGGCTTGCTTGCTCTGGCGGCCACTTCCCGGCTCGCCTTCTTCGACCCGCGCGTCTTCGCGGCGCTCGCGCGCTCGGTTTTGACTTCTCTCTTCGCCGTCTCCTCGACGCGCCGCGACTCCTCGACGCGCTTGACCTCTTTCGAGTGGCCGAGTGACTGTGCGATTAACTCCTCGCCGGGGCGGCGTCCGTCGACGAAGACGAAGATGTGGAAGTGGTCGCGGTTCTCGCGCAGAGCCTCGACGCGCCCCTCGTCGCGCAGGCGCGCGATGTCGGCCATCAGGTGCTCCTGCTCCTCGGCCGTCATGTGACGGTAGAGGATGTCGAAGGCGAGGCCCGTCGAGTGTGGCGGCGTCTGGATGCGCGTGGCGTTGGCGTTCGACCTGCTCAGGCGGTGCTGGTACTCGTCCGGCCGCACGAGCGACGTGACGGGCAGCGGGCGGCCGAACCTCTCGCGGTAAGAGCCGGCCAGCTCCTTCATCACGGCGAGCGCCTCGGGCCGCACGTGCGCCAGCATACGCACCTTTATCTCTTTGCGCGCGCGCGCGTCGCCGAGGTCGTACTCGCGCCCGTGGAAATCAAGGGCGAGCGCGTTGAGCGCGTCGCGCTCGGCCGAAAGGTCGCCGCGCCGTCTGTCGTCGCGATAAAAGAAGTCGAGCAGCTCAGCCCTCTCGCGTTCGGCCTTGAGCGCCTTTTCGCGCTGCGCCATCTCAGCGCGCAGGGACGCGCGGCGCGTGCGCTCGCGCTTGTTTAAGGCGTCCGACTCCTGCTTGAGCGAATCTATCTCGGCGCGCATGCGTTCGACGGACTCTTCGAGGCGCGCGCGCTCCGACGCGAGTTCCGCATCGTCGAATATCTTGACGCTCTTGCCCGCCGACTTGTCGAAGTGTGTGAAAGGCTCGGCGTCGGCCAGCGCGCCGACGCCGTAGAGCAGGAAGCTTTCGGTCGCGGCCGGGACTTCGACGAGTCCGCCCGCGCGAATCATCCGCGCGAGGCCCGCGTAGTCGTGCGGGGTTTCGACGCTGTGCTCGCGCCACTCCGCGACCTGAATC
>DASUNL010000386.1:0-3270 GCA_036277175.1 Pyrinomonadaceae bacterium
TCGCCGCCATCCGCGTCGAGAACGCGCGACTCATCGAGGAGCACTTGGAGCGCGAGCGCATGGAGCGCGAGCTTTCGCTGGCGCGCGAGATACAGCAACGCTTCCAGCCGACCGCGCCGCCGAACGTCCCCGGCTACGAGCTTCAGGGCATCAGCTTTCCTTCTTACGAGATTGGCGGCGACTACTACGACTTCATCGAGCGCCCGGACGGCCGTCTCGTCATCGCGCTCGGCGACGTGTCGGGGAAGGGGACGAGCGCGGCGCTTCTGATGTCTTCGCTGCACGCGGCCGTCCACGCGCAGGTCGCCTCGCACCACGCGCTCGTCGAGACCATCGTCGCCGTCAACCGCTATCTGGAAGCCAACACGCCGTCGAACCGTTTCGTCACGCTCTTTTACGCCGAGCTTGACCCGACGACCGGCGCGCTCACGTTCGTCAACGCCGGGCACAACCCGCCGCTCATCGTCCACGCCGCCGGCACGGTCGAGAAGCTCGGCGCGGGCGGCCCGCCGCTCGGCCTCTTCGCGATGGCCGACTACCGCGAGGGGCGCACACAGCTCCAACCGGGCGACGCGCTCGTCATCTACTCCGACGGCGTCACCGAGTCGAACAACCCGGCGGGCGAAGAGTTCGGCGAGGGGCGGCTCGCGGACACCGTCGCGCACAACGTCCAACGCTCCGCCGCCGGCATCCGCGACAAGATAGACGACGCGCTGACGAAGTTCGCGCAAGGCACTCCGGCGGGCGACGACATCACGCTCGTCATCGTCAAGCGGGCCGAGGCCGCGCCGGCTGTTAAGGGAGTCGGGGTCAGGTGAGTCGGCGGACGCTCTCGGTGATGCGCTCGGCCGAACGCTCGCCGACGCCGTCGACGAGTTCAAGCCCGCCGCCCTCGACGAACCGCCGCAGGTCTTCGAGCGAAGAGATTTTAAACTGCTGGTGAAGCGTCGCGGCGGTCTTCAGTCCCACGCCTTCGACCCGAAGCAGGTCGAGCACCGACTCCGGCGTCTCGGCCGTCAACTTCTCCCACGCCTCGAACGTGCCGCGTTCGAGTAGCTCCACAATCTTCGCGCTGATGGCCTTGCCGACTCCGGGCAAAGTCTGCAAGCCCTTCAAGCCTTCCTCGTCGGCAATCTTCTTAAGAGGCGTCGGCCACGTCTCGATAATCTCCGAGGCGTTGCGGTACGAGCGCACGCGGAACGGGTCGTCGCCGCGTATCTGCATCAGCACGGCCAAACGCTCGAACCTCCGCGCTATCTCCTCGTTGTCCACACGTCCCTCCTCAAGCCACTACTTGCGCGCGAGCACCACGTCCGCGCGTCGCGCGGCGAAGTCGAAGAGCGCGGGGCGTTGGTACGCTTTCGGCCCGCGTCCGAGCGCGACGGCGGACGCGCCCGACGTCACGTCCTTCGCGCCGACGCCGTTTGAGCCGACGACCGTCGTCACGTCCTTTGCGACGGGGAGGCCCGCGACGACCTGTTCGTAGAGGCGCGGGACGCGCCGCTCGGCGAACTGCAACCACTCGCCGGCGGTAATCTGCCCGTCGGGTCGCGGGCGGAAGTCGGCGCGCACTTCGCCGAGTCCCTCGCGGACGAGCGCGAAGGTCAGAAGCCCCTGCTCTAGACGGTCGCTTTCGAGCGCCACGTCGTCGGCCTGACTGGCGGCGAGGATGCGCATCCCCTTGTCGTAGGCGAGTTGACCCAAACCGCGCGAGCCCATCGGCCCCGGCTTAAAACCTTCGCCCTCGACGCTCGCCGCCGAGTGGCATGCGTCGATGATGAGAAGCATCTGCCCGGCGTCGACGTCTCTCAGCCACAGACTCAGCTCGTCGCTCGACACGAGGCGACTGAGGACTTCGTCGGCCTCGTGGGCATCGCCGTCGGGCGAGGTGTTTTCGGGGACGAGGTAGAAGCGACCGCGCGCGCCCGCGTAGCCGTGGCCGGAGAAGGAGACGAGGAGCAGGTCTTCGGGCGCGGCTCGCCGCAGGCTTTCGCCGCCGGGCACGCGCGCGAGCGCAGCCGCGTCCGCGCGTCCCGCGAGCGCGTCGAGGACGGCCTTCAGGTTCTCCTTCGTCGCGCCGCCGCCATCGCGAACGTCACCGCCGCTCGCTCCGCCTTCACCCGCGCCGCCCTCGGACAGGAGTGCGACGGAGACGACTTCGTACTCGCCCGTGCGCGCGAGCCGCTCGCCGACGACCTTTTGGATGAGACGCGCGTCGTTGGCCGCGAAACGCAGGTCGCGGAAGGCGGGGTTGTCGTACTCGTTGACGCCGATTGAAATGATGTAGGCGCGTCGGCGCGACGGCGCGAGCGGCTGCGGCACGTCGAACGCGGCGCGCGCCGTCTCGCTCTTGATGCGCTCCTCGTTGAAGGCGTAGGCCGTGAACTCCACACGCTTCGCGTCGCGCAGTCGCGGCAGACGCACGTTCTCGAATTTAATCAAACGCGACGCGCCCCCCTCCACCTTGACGCGCGTCGCCTCGCGCCACGCGCGCAACTCCGAGGCGGCGTCTTCAGTGGCAAGCGCGCCGTCTGCGCTTGACGCGGACGGCGACGCGCCGCCGGGCGACTGCGCGACGAGCTGGCCGTCGCGGAACAGGCGCAGGTCGTAGACGCCCGACTCGACGCGCGCCTCTCGCCCGCCGCGACGCGCCTCGGCCGCGACGGGCGCGACCTCGACCGTCACCGTCACAAGCTCAGGGCTTCCCGCCTGCTGCTCGATTGATTTTATCTCGACGCGCGGACGCACGCGGTTGAGTTCGGCGAGCGGGCGCAAGGGGGCGAACCTCTCGCCCGCGACGACGCGCGACAGCAGGCGCGGCTCGTAATAGTCGCGCATGAAGATTTCGAGCGGGAGCGTGGCGAAAGGGTCGTCCGCGAGTGTCCAGTGAATGTCCCGGAGGCCGTCGAGGTTGTTCGTGTCAAAGCGCCCTTCGGAAGTGACGACGACCCAGTCGCCGCCCTTGAACGAGACGAGGCGCAGAAGCTCGCGGCCCGTCTCGACCTCCCACAGCCGCGTCGTGCCGTCGAAACTGCCCGTCGCGACGAGTCGGCCGTCGGCCGAGAAGGCGACCGACATGACGAGCCCCAAGTGGCCCTCAAAACGCCGTAGCTCTTTGCCGGTCTCGACCTCCCAGAGGCGCACGACCTGCGTGCCATCCACAGTTACGGCCAGCCGTCCGTCCGCGGAGAAGGCCGCGGCCGTGCCGCCCGCCAGCCGCCGCACTTCGCACTGGCGAACGAGGTCGAAGAGCACGGCCGACACGGAGGA
>DASUNL010000387.1:0-2490 GCA_036277175.1 Pyrinomonadaceae bacterium
TTCTTCTTCACCTCGGCCAACTCGACGTCGCCCGCCTCGTCGGTGCTCTTAGCCATCACGCAGGGCAACAACCCGACCGGCACGTGGGATCGCTACGTCTTCGACGCCGACCCGACCGCGACGAGCGGGCCGGGCGGCTCTGGCAAGTGGGCCGACTACCCGACCATCGGATTCAACCAGAACTGGATCGTCGCCAACTACAACGTCTTCAACTATGCGTGCAACGGCGCGGGCGTCTGCGCGACGACCGGCTACGCCGGCCCGTACATCTACGTCATCGGCAAGACGGACGCCTACGACGGCGGCACGCTCACCGACGTCGATCTCTTCACCGACACGGTCGCCAACTGCGTCTCGCCGTTCAACAACATCCTCGGCTGCGGGTTTACGATGGCCCCGAGCGTCGACGAGGACAACACGACCGGGCCGCTCTACCTCGTCGAGGACTGGGACTCGGTCTTCGGCCAACTGCGCGTGAGCAAGCTGACGTTGGTTGGCGGCGTGCCTGTCTTGACGGTCGGCACGCAGTTCCCGCAGTCGACCGAGAACTGGCGCTTTAACGCCGCGCGCATCGGGACGGGCGGCGTCGCCGGGGCGAGCGGCGGCTACGTGCCGCAGCGCGCCCAAGACCTCTTCGTTACCTCAGGGACGCGCGTCATGGCGAACGACTCGCGCATCAACAACTCCGTCCTGCGCAACGGCTCGCTCTGGGCTTCGCACCACGCGATGGTCGGGCTTACGCCGACCGCGCCGGGCACGGCCTTCGGGACGCTCAACCCGGACGTGCGCACCGCCGTCCAGTGGTGGGAGATTGACCCGACCGTCGAGGCGCAGCCCGACCCCATCACGGGACTCGGCACGGCGCCCACGCAGCGCGGCCGCATCGTCGACCCGCTCGCCGACAACTGCAACAGCGGCAACAGCATCAACGCTTCGACCGAGCGCACCGCCGGCTCGGCGATACCGTGCGCGGGCCAACAGGGTCAGTTCTTCTTCTTCGCCGGCATCTCGGTGAACAAGGACAACGACGTGCTCGTCGGCTTCACGCAGTCGTCGCCGCGCACCTTCCCGAGCGCGGCCTACGCGCTGCGCCGCGCGAGCGACCCGGCCAACACGATGCGTGACGTGGTCGTCTTCACGCCCGGCAAGTCGAACTACAACATCGGCGCGGGCGCGGGCGCGAACCGCCAGAACCGTTGGGGCGATTACAGCGCCTCGATGGTCGACCCCGTCAACGACACAGACTTCTGGACGGTGCAGGAGTACTCCGAGACGCGGACGGCTCTGGCCGGACTCGGCGGCGCTATCGCCGCCCCGTGGGCGACTTGGTGGTCGGTCATCAAGCCGACCTCGACGCAGCCGTCGACCGCGGGCAACCTCATCATCTCCGAGTTCCGCGTGCGCGGGCCGCAAGGCGTGAGCGACGAGTTCGTCGAGCTTTACAACCCGAGCACGACGACGCCGCTGCGCGTCGCCTCCAACGACAACTCCGAAGGGTGGACGCTGGCCGTCAACAACGGCGCGACGACCACGGCGCTGACGGCCATCCCGCAGGGCACGGTCATCGCGCCGCGCGGCCGACTGCTCATCACCCACAGCCCGGTCAGCACCGCGGCCGGCGCGGAGAGCTTGTACTACAGCCTCAACGGTTACGCCGCCGTGACGGCCCCCGGCACGCCGCCGGGCGTCGTCCGCACGGCTGACGCCGACACCGGCTTCTCGGCGACGACTGCGGCCACCGACGTCGTCCCTGACAACTCGGGCGTCGCGCTCTTCAAGTCGACAGTCCCGGCGGCCTTCATCTTGGCGAATCAGGCCGACGCGGCCGGGTTCGCGGGCGCGGGCACGACCTTCCGCGAGGGCACGGGCATCCCGGCCATCACGCCGGGCGCGGTGACGGGCCAAATCAGCTTCCACCGCAACCAGTCGTCGGGCGCTCCGCAGGACACCAATGACAACGCGGCGGACTTCATCTTCACTAACACTAACCACGCCGAGACGCTCGGCTCGACGCCGCGCCTCGGCGCGCCGGGGCCGGAGAATTTGGACGGCCCGCGCACCAATTTCAACGTCTTCGTCGACCGCTTCGACCAGTCGACGGGCATCAACAACGCGCCGAATCGTTTCCGCGATTTGACGCCCGTCACCAACGGCTCGCTCGGCACGCTCGCGTTCCGCCGCCGCGTGACGAACCTCACGGGACAGACCGTGACACGCCTGCGCTTCCGCATCCGCCAGATTACGACCGCGCCCGCCCCGCCGGGCACGGCCGACCTGCGCGCGCTCACGTCGGGCGACATCATCGTTAGCGGCCTCCCCGTCAAGGGCACGAGCGTCGAGGAGCCTCCGACTCAAGCCTTGGGCGGCGGCTGGAACACTACTTGGAACGTCGACTTGGCCTCGCCGCTCGCACCGGGCGGGTTCATCGACGTCCAGTACGTCGTCGGCGTCAATCAGAGCGGCGGTTTCTCGATCTTCATCAACGTCGAG
>DASUNL010000388.1:0-2305 GCA_036277175.1 Pyrinomonadaceae bacterium
CGGCAAGATGAAGGTGGCGAAGACGCTCTCGAACGAGCACGGCCCGAAGGCCGCGCAGAAGTTCGTCTACTACGTAGACCACGACTGGAACCTGCCCATCGGCTACATCTACTACACGCCCGACAGCATCTACGGCTGGGACTACCCGGACTTCCACGTCGCCTTCTGGGTGCGCGGCGAGGCCGTCCGCTTCGACCCGCACCTCTTCTACAAGGGGCAGGAGGTCGGCCGCGTCTTCATGGACGGGACGCAGGTGGGCAGGGCCAGTTGCGGGACGGAGGTGGAGAACAACACCACGCACTACGTCAACGACGGCGTGCCGCAGAAGGCGAAGTGGGCGCGCGTCGAATGCACGTTCTATACCGTGAAGCGTTGGGACAAGACGGACGGCGGTAAGGGGCAGCCGAACACCAACGAGATGTTCAAGCTGGCCTCGAACCCCGGCGAGTACGAGTTCAAGCTGCTCTGGAACAACAAGCTGGCGCGCTCGATCAAGTTCACGGTCGGCCCCGAAGGGAAGCTCAATGGCATCTATGATCCCAGCAAGCTCGGCTTCGACCGGGTCGTCGTCCCCGTCCAAATCATCGGCGACCAAGACGGTCAGTGGGACAAGGCGGCGTGGAAGACCGAAGCCTTCTACGGCAACCCTCTGACGGGCTTCACGGCTCTACCGTAAACCTACCACGCGCGCGACCAGCGCGGGCCTTCGTGCTCCTCGTCGCGCAGACGCGCGCTCAGGCCCGCGCGGAGTTCGAGCAGGCGGCCGACGAGCCAGAGGAGGTCGGAGAGGCGGTTGAGATAAGGGACGACGTGTTCGCCCGCTTCGCCGCCCGCTTCGGTGATGCGCACGACCGAGCGTTCGGCCCGGCGGCAGACACAGCGCGCCACGTCATAGGCGGCTGCGGCCGCGTGCTCGCCCGGCAGAGACCAGTCGGCGAGCATCCCCTCGGTCTGCTCAAGGCGGTTGACGTGGCCTGTGAGCGCCTCGACCATCTCTCGCGTGACGTAGGTCGAGGGCTCGGCCTCGCCGCTCGCGGGGTTGGCGACCGCGCCCGCGACCGTGAACAGCTCGCGCTGTATCGTCTTCGTCAACTCATTCACCTCGGCGTCGTCGCAGATGGCGCGCGCGAACCCCATCGCCGACACCAACTCGTCAATCGTCCCGTAAGCCTCCACGCGCAGGTCGGCCTTCGACACGCGCACGCCGCCGATAAGACCCGTCGCCCCTCCGTCGCCCTGTTTCGTCGCAATGCTCATAAAAACTCCTTTGCTGTCAGCCGTCAGCTTTCAGCCGTCAGCTCACGGCTTCCGCCGCGCGTAAACATTATCTCTCGTTCGCCACATCAAAGCTGACCGCCGAACGCTGATTGCTGACAGCTTTTCTCACATCGTCGTGTAGCGTTGTTGACGGCGCAGAAGCCAGAGGAAGACCGGGCCGCCGACGAGCGCCGTGATTGCGCCGACGGGCAGCTCGCCGACGCCGAGCGCGGTGCGCGCCACGGTGTCGGCGAGCATCAAGAAAGTCGCGCCGAGGACGAACGAGCAGGGCAGAACGACGCGCACGTCCTCGCCGAACATGAGTCTGACGGCGTGCGGGACGATGAGGCCGACAAACCCGATTGCGCCGCCGACGGCCACCGTCACGCCGACGATGAGAGACGCGGCCGCGTAGACGAGCCGCTCGCTGCGTCGGACGTTGACGCCGAGCGCGGCGGCCGTCTCCTCGTCAACCGCCAGAAGGTGCAGGTCGCGCGCCGTCGCCATCAGCACGACCCACGCCGGGACTAAAAAGACGAGCATCCGCCAGATGTGCTCGAAGCCGACGACGTCGAGACTCCCAATCGTCCAGCGCAGGATTTGCAGCGCGCGCGAGTAGTCGGCGAAGTACTGGATGACGATGACGCCGGCCGACGCAATCGTGTTGATGACGACGCCCGCCAGCAGAAGCGCCCCCGGCAGGACGACCGCGCCCGTGCGCGCGAGCCTGTAGACGGCCGCGACCGCCACGCCCGCGCCCGCGAACGCCAGCACGAAGACGAGCGGCAGCCCCGCCACGCGCGCGCCCATCCCGAGCGCGATGGCGACGCTCGCGCCGAACGCCGCGCCGCCCGAGACGCCCAGAGTTATCGGCTCGGCCAGAGGGTTGCGAAACAATGCCTGAAGCGCCGCGCCGACGGCCGCGAGCGATGCGCCGATGACGCCCGCCATCACGACGCGCGGCAGGCGCAGACGAAAGAAGACCGTCCGCGCCGTCTCGTCGGACATGAGCGCCGAGAAGTCGATTCGCTGATAACCGACCGACAGA
>DASUNL010000389.1:0-7644 GCA_036277175.1 Pyrinomonadaceae bacterium
AGGGATTTAAACTTGGCCGAGGTCAGGGTAGAATCGCCGCGCAAGGGATTCATCGCGGGGGTCGAGGCGGCCGAGATTGGACGCGCCGTCGCAGAGATAGGCGGCGGCCGCGCGCGCATGGAAGACACGCTCGACCCTGCGGTCGGTTATCTGGCCGAGGCCATGATTGGCGACGAGGTCGGCGAGGGCGAGGTGCTCGGACTTATCTACTGCCGCGACGAGGCATCGGGGCGCGCGGCGGCCGAGCGCATACGCGCGGCTTACACCGTCGCGGAGGAGCGACCCGTAGAGATTCCCGAACTCGTCAAGGAAGTCATCACGCAGTAAGGAAGTAACGACGCCATGAAGTTGAGACTAATGCTCGCCGCGCTCCTCGTGTGCGCGCTCGTCGTTTCGGGGACGACCGCCTGCCGCACCGACTCGCGCGCCGAGGCGGGCGGCGACCCTTCGCGCAAGCGCGTCGGCATCGTCTTCGACATCGGCGGCAAGGACGACCGCTCGTTTAACGCCGCCGCGTGGGAGGGCGCGAAGCGCGCCGCCGCAGAGCTGCCCATCGTCCTGCGCGACATCGAGCCGGGCAACCCGACCTCGATTGAGCCGGCGATGCGCGCGTTCGCCGAGCGCGGCTACGACCTCATCATCGGCATCGGCTTCGCGCAAGCGCCCATCATGGAAATCGTGGCGAAGGACTACCCGCACATCAACTTCGCCATCGTTGACGGCGTCAGCCAACTGCCCAACGTCGCGTCGCTCGTCTTCAAGGAGCACGAGGGTTCGTACCTCGTCGGCATGATCGCGGCGCGCGAGTCGAAGACGGGCGTGCTCGGTTTCGTCGGCGGGATGGACATCCCGCTCATCTGGCGTTTCAAGGAGGGCTACGAGCAGGGCGCGAAGTCCGTCCGCCCCGACGCGCAGGTCTTCGCCAACTACGTCGGCATCACCGACAGCGCGTGGAACAATCCGGGCAAGGGCAAGGAGCTTGCGCTCGCGCAAATCAATCGCGGCGCGGACGTGATTTTCACGGCCGCCGGCAACTCGGGCCTCGGCGCGTTCGACGCGGCCGAGCAGGCGGGGCGCGACCCAGCGACGGGGCGCGCGCGCGTCTTCGTCATCGGCGTCGACTCGAACCAGAACGCGGTCAAGCCCGGCTTCGTCTTGACGAGCATGGTCAAGCGCGTCGATAACGCCGTCTATCAGATTGTTCAAGAGGTGGTCGAGGGACGTTTCACGGGCGGCATCAAGGTCTTCGGCCTAGACCGCGACGGCATCGCCTACTCGCTCGACGAGTTCAACCGCCCGCTCATCCGTCAGGAAGTCTTGGACGAGGCGAACGCCGCGCGCCAGCGCATCATCGACGGCGAGATTAAAGTCAAAGACGCGATGGCGAACTAAGAAGCTGTCAGCGTTCAGCCGTCAGCTTTCAGCACACGGCAAAAGCCGCGTCGCACGTCGCCGCTGAGAGGCAATCATCAATTCGTTTTTCGGTTCGGCTGAAAACTGACGGCTGAACGCTGCACGCTAAAAAACAAGGGAGCGACTAAATGAAACGTAAGGCATCGGCCCGTTGGCAGGGCGGACTCAAGGACGGCAAGGGAACTATCTCGACCGACAGCGGCGTCTTGAAAGAGACGCAGTACTCTTTCTCGACGCGCTTCGAGGACGGGATAGGCACGAACCCCGAGGAGCTTATCGCGGCGGCGCACGCGGGCTGCTTCTCGATGGCTCTTTCGGGTCAACTCGGAAACGCCGGACTCACGGCCGACAGTATCGACACGACGGCCGCCGTCACGCTTGAGAAGACGGACGCGGGCTTCACCGTGACGAAGGTTCATCTGGACGTGGCGGCGCGCGTCCCCGGCGCGACCGAGGAGGCTTTCGCGACCGCCGCCAACAACGCCAAGGCTGGCTGCCCCATCTCGCGCCTGCTCAAGGCCGAGATTACGATGGACGCGCGTCTGGAATCCTAGCGCCCAAGCGTTGAAGAGGCCGGGGGCGTTTGAAAGACGCTTTCACCGACCTCCGACCTCCGACCTCTCTCTTTATGCTCGAACTCCGCGAGATAACCAAACGCTTCGGCGACGTGCTGGCGAACGACCACGTCAACATCCGCGTCGAGCCGGGGACGATTCACGCCATCGTCGGCGAGAACGGGGCGGGGAAGTCGACCGCGATGCGCATCGCCTACGGCTTCTACACCGCCGACTCGGGCGACATCCTCGTCGACGGCCAAGTGCGAAACATCCAGACGCCGCACGACGCCATCCGTCTCGGCATCGGCATGGTGCATCAGCACTTCATGCTCGTCGAGACCATGACCGTGGCCGAGAACATCGTGCTCGGCGCGGAGCCGGGTTCGGCCGCCGCGCTCGACCTCGACCGCGCCGCCTCGGAGATTCGCGCGCTCTCCGACGAGTTCAAGCTCTCGGTCGACCCGCGCGCTTTTGTAGGCGAGTTGTCGGTCGGACAGCAGCAGCGCGTCGAGTTACTCAAGGCGCTCTACCGTCAGGCGCGCCTGCTCATCTTGGACGAGCCGACGGCCGTGCTCACGCCGCAGGAGGTCGAGGAGTTCTTCCAAATCCTCCGGCGCATGCGCGAGCAGGGCAAAACGGTCGTCATCATCACGCACAAGCTCTCCGAGGTCTTAGCCATCTCGGACGACGTGACGGTGATGCGCGACGGGCGCGTCGTCGGCGGGGTCAAGACGGCGGAGACGAACGCGGCCGAGCTGGCGCGCATGATGGTGGGCCGAGACGTGCTGCTGCGCGTCGAGAAGCCCGACGCGCGCGCGGGCGATGTGGTCTTGAGCGTGCGCGGGTTTTCGGTCACGGTCGAGACGGGCCACGGCGGCGTGCGCGACGTGACGTTCGAGGTGCGCGCGGGCGAGATTGTCGGCGTCGCGGGCGTCGAGGGCAACGGGCAGACGGAACTAATCGAGGCGCTCGCGGGGCTAGTCGCGCCGGAGCGCGTACACGGGCGCGTCGAGCTTGAGGGGCGCGACATCACGCACGCCGCCGCGCGCACGCGACGTGAGTCGGGCGTCGCCCACATCCCCGAAGACAGACACCGGCGCGGACTCCTTCTCGACTTCGACCTCGCGGAGAACTCCATCCTCGGCGACCACTACCGGCCTCCGGCCGTCGCCGCGCGCGCGGGCGTGCTGCTCAACACGGAGGGCATCCGCCGCCGCGCCGACGAGATGATTCGCGCCTTCGACGTGCGCCCCGCGAACGCCGACCTCCCGGCCCGCGCGCTCTCGGGCGGCAACCAGCAGAAGCTCATCATCGGGCGCGAGTTCGAGCTGAAGCCGCGCCTGCTCCTCGTCGCGCAGCCGACGCGCGGCGTCGACATCGGGGCCATCGAGTTCATCCACCGCAAGCTCGTCGCCTTGAGGGATTCGGGCTGCGCCGTGCTGCTCGTCTCGGCCGAGCTTGAAGAGGTGACGGCGCTCGCCGACCGCCTGCTCATCATCCATCACGGACGCCTCGTCGGCGAGGTCGACCCCAAGACCGCCACACACGAAGAGATCGGTCTGTTGATGACGGGAGGGGGAAAGCAGAATGCGGAATGATGAATGACGAGTAGAGACAGCCCGGCCGGCAGACGCCCGCCGCGCTTTTCATTCGTCGCTCGACGCGCCGCGTTCGGCACTTAACTTATGCGTCTTCTCCGCGAACTCACGTTCCCGCTCGTCGCCGTCGTGGCGGCGTTCGTCGTCGGCGGCATCTTCGTGCTGCTCGTGGGCGACAACCCCTTCCGCGTCTACGGGCTTCTCCTCGGCAGCGCGCTCTCGTGGCCCGACGGCATCGGCTACACGCTCTTTCAGGCGACGCCGCTCATCTTCACGGGACTCGCCGTCGCCGTCGCCTTCCGCTGCGGGCTGCTCAACATCGGCGCGGAGGGGCAGCTCTACATCGCCGCGTTCGCGTGCGCGTGGGTGGCGATTAAGCTCGGCGGCGTGACGGTGCAGGCGACGGGCGGGCCGCCGCTGAGCTCGCCTTGGGCGAATCTCCCGGCCGTGCTTCTCGTCCCGTTGGCGATATTAGCGGCCATCGGCGCGGGCGCGCTGTGGGGCGCGATTCCGGGTTTCTTAAAAGCGCGTTTCGGCTCGCACGAAGTCATCAACACCATCATGTTGAACTTCGTCGCCGTCGCCATCGTCAGCTACTTCACGCAGTACCACTACCGCATCCCCGGCGACCCCATCTTGCAGAGCGCGCCCATCAGCGAGGCCGCGCACATCCCGCGCATGGGGAGTTTCATTCCGGGCCTGCCCGAGCGCATCCCTCTGAACGTCTCGTTCCTGCTCGCCATCATCGCGTGCGCGCTCGTCTACGTCTTCCTGTGGCGGACGAAGTGGGGCTACGAGATTCGCGCGACGGGCGCGAACCCGACGGCCGCCGAGTACGGCGGCATCTCGACGGGCAGGCAGATTGTTCTGGCGATGGCCGTCTCGGGCGGCTTGGCCGGGATGGTCGGCATCAACGAGGTGATGGGCTACCGCTATCGCTACTACGAAGGCTTCTCCGACAACTACGGGTTCACGGGGATAGCCGTCGCGCTGCTCGGGCGCAACCACCCCGTCGGCGTCTTCCTCGCCGCGCTGCTCTTCGGCATGCTGCAACGCGGCGGCATCTTCGTCGACGCCTTCTCCGAGAGCGTGACGAAAGACTTGGTGCAGGTCTTGCAGGCCATCGTCATCCTCTTTGTCGCCGCCGAGGCGCTCTTCCGAGGCTCGTTCGGCCGGTTCGGACTGATGAAGAGGTCGAAAGTTTAAGCATGAGCGACATAAGCATAGCGACGCTTCTGTTCTTCCTCGCCTCGACCGTGAGGCAGGCGACGCCGCTTCTACTCGCGGCGATGGGCGGGCTTTACTCGGAGCGGGCGGGCGTCATCAACATCGCGCTCGAAGGCTTGATGCTGGCCGGGGCGTTCACGGCCGCCGCCGTCACGCACTACGTGGGCAACCCGTTCGTCGGCCTGCTCGCGGGAGTGGTCGCGGGCATGGCGGTCGCGGCCATCCACGCCGTCGCGTGCATCAAGTTCAAGGCAGACCAAGTCGTCTCGGGGACGGCCATCAACATTCTGATGATCGGCGTCCCGGCCGTCGTCAGCGGCGCGGTCTTTCTCTCGTCGGGTTCGACGCCGCAGATACCGAGGGAGAACTTGATCCCTTGGACGCCGGTCGTCATCGCCTTCCTGCTCGTCCCCGTGACGTGGTACGTGCTCTACCGGACGCCGTTCGGCCTGCGCCTGCGCGCCGTCGGCGAGCACCCGGAGGCGGCCGACGCGGCCGGAGTCAACGTCAACCGCATGCGCTACGCGGCGGTGCTCCTGTCGGGCGCTCTGGCCGGAATCGCGGGCGCATATCTTTCGACGGGCCAGTCGTCGCTGTTCACGCGCAACATGGCGTCGGGCCGAGGATTTATCGCGCTGGCCGCGCTCATCTTCGGCAAGTGGCGGCCCGTGCAGACGATGCTCGCGTGCCTGCTCTTCGGCTTCACGGACGCGCTCGCGACGCAGTTGCAGGGCGTCAAGCTCTCGGGCGACGAAGAGATACCCGTCCAGTTCATACACATGTTGCCTTACGTCCTGACCATCGTCGTCCTCGCCGGCTTCGTCGGCCACTCGCGCGCCCCGCGCGCCCTCGGCATCCCCTACGTGAAAGAAAGATGACGGACGAGTTTTCAGTTTTCGGTTTTCAGTTTTCAGCAAACAGAGCATTCGGGTTATCCTTTATCAGTTATCAAGCACACAATACTGCTGACTGAAAACTGAAAACTGAAGACTGAAGACTGTCGTATGGTTATCTCGCTCAAGCCGGAGAATCTGAAACGCTACAAGGACATCGCGTGGCTCTTCGTTAAGTACGGGCGCTCCGACATCGTCAAGCAGGCCGGACTCGAAGAGGCCATCGCCGACGAGCCGCAGACGTTCGACCCGCAGGTTCCGGCCGAGGCCGAGGAGTTGGCCGCCGACTTCGAGCGGATGGGGCCGACCTTCATCAAGCTCGCGCAACTCCTCTCGACGCGCTCAGACCTCCTGCCCATCCCCTATCTCGAAGCCCTCGCGCGCCTGCAAGACAAGGTCGAACCGTTCTCGTTCGGCGAGGTCGAGCAGATAGTCGCAAGCGAGTTGGGCGTCAAAATCTCCAAGGCCTTCTCCGAATTCGACTCGAAGCCGATTGCCGCCGCCTCGCTCGGACAGGTTCACGGCGCGCGGATGCGCGACGGCCGTCCCGTCGTCGTCAAGGTGCAGCGCCCCGCCATCCGCGAGCGCATCGCGCAAGACCTTGAGACCTTGGCCGAGATGGCCGGCTTCCTCGACCGCCACACAGAGGTCGGACGCCGCTACGGCTTCGGGACGTTCCTCGAAGAGTTCCGCAAGACTCTGCTGCGCGAGCTCGACTACCGGCAGGAGGCGCGCAACCTCTCGACCTTCGCCGAGAACCTCAGCGCCTTCGAGCGCATCGTCGTCCCTCTGCCCGTCGAAGACTTCACGACCTCGCGCGTGCTGACGATGGAGTTCGTGAGCGGCAAAAAAATCACTGCGCTCGGCCCCTTGGCGCGCATCGAGCTGAACGGGCGCGTGCTGGCCGAAGAGCTTTTCCGCGCCTACCTTCAACAGATTCTCGTCGACGGCTTCTTCCACGCCGACCCGCATCCGGGCAACGTCTTTCTCACCGACGACAACGAGGCCATCGCTCTCATCGACCTCGGCATGGTCGGCCGCGTCACGCCGCGCTTTCAGGAGCAACTGCTCCAACTGCTCTTAGCCATCAGCGAGGGGCGCGGCGACGAGGTCGCCGAGATGGCGATTAAGCTCGGCGAGCCGCGCGACCATTTCAACGACCAGAAGTTCACGCAGCAGGTCGGCGACCTCGTCTCGCAGCACCAGTCGGCGTCAATCGGCAACATGGACGCGGGCCGCGTCGGCCTCGAAATCACGCGCATCGCGGGCGAGAACGGCTTTCGTCTCCCGCCCGAGTTCACGATGATTGCGAAGACCCTGCTCAATCTCGACCAAGTCGTCGTCACGCTCGACCCGACGTTCGACCCGAACGCCTCGATTCGCCGCAACGCCTCGGAGATGCTCCGCCAGCGACTCGTCAAGAGCCTCTCGCCCGGCAACCTCTTCACCTCGGCCATCGAGGTCAAGGAGATGGTCGAAAAACTTCCGGGCCGCATCAACAAACTTCTGGACGCCGTCGCCAACAACGAGGTGCAGATTAAGGTCGACGCCATCGACGAGACGAAGCTGATGGAGGGCTTCCAGAAAATCGCCAACCGCATCACGGTCGGCCTCGTCATCGCGGCCCTCATCGTCGGCGCGGCGCTCATCATGGACATCCAGACGAGCTTTGTGCTGTTCGGCTACCCCGGCCTCGCCATCATCTTCTTCCTCCTCGCGGCGGGCGCGGGGTTGGTGCTCATCTACAACATCCTCTTCAAGGACGAGAAGAAGCAGGAGAAGCACGACGCTCAATAGCGGCGCACACGCGCGGCGACAACTTCGACGACGACGTGAAATTCAGCGACCGCGACGAGACCGACGACGACGAATGAAACGACGATTGCGACGAAGACGATGACGACACCCGACAGCCCCACGCGCGAGACACTTTACGAGCGCGCCGCGCACGCCGCG
>DASUNL010000390.1:0-2972 GCA_036277175.1 Pyrinomonadaceae bacterium
CGCCGACGCCGACGTCATCGACGACACCGACGCCCGACGCCGCGCCCACGCCTTCGACTGACGCCTCGCCAGCGTCTCCCTCATCTTCAACCACACCGACGCCCGCGCCCGAAGTCTCGCGCGCGACGGCGACGGGGCAACTGCTCGTCCCCGTCGCGGGCGTGCGTCCCGAACAGTTGCGCGACACCTTCACCGAGTCGCGTTCCGAAGGGCGCGCGCACAACGCGATTGACATCATCGCGCCGCGCGGCACGCCCGTCGTCGCGGCGGCGGACGGCCGCGTCATCAAACTCTTCCAGAGCGACGCGGGCGGCACGGCCGTCTACCAGCTCGACCCAGACAACCGCACCGTCTACTACTACGCGCACCTCGAACGCTACGCCGACGGACTCGTCGAAGGCCACTTCGCGCGGCGCGGCGAGACCATCGGCTACGTCGGCGACACGGGCAACGCCGGCCCCGGCAACTACCACCTACACTTCTCCGTCTCGCACGTCACAGACCCCGAACGCTGGTGGGAAGGCGAGAACGTCAACCCCTTCCCTCTGCTCGCGGGGAAGAATTAGAAGCACTCAGCAGTCAGCAGTCAGCATTCAGCATTCAGCCCACGGCTTCCGCCGCGCCTAAGCTTGCTCGCGCAAGTCGGCGAGCTTCTTTCGTCGGTTCTCTAAAAGCTGAGTGCCGAAAGCTGACTGCTGAGTGCTTCCTCCTCTGTCTCGTTATGTTGCAACCCACAGTCGGGCGGCGTTGCGCGCGCGGTCGAAAAGGCCGGTTTTCGGGGATAAAGTGCGCGGGAACGGAGGTTGCTTGGGTAGCTCGGATTCGGGAGAAACGTTCTGAGGAGGGGACTAAAGGGATGAGCAGGATTTTGCGATGCTGCGCGGCTTCGGCTCTCGCGTCGGCAGTTCTTCTGACGGGCGCGTGCGTCAATCAGCCAGTCACGAACACGTCGAACACCGGCGCGCCCGCGTCGAGCGCCAACACGAACGCCAACACGAACGCGAACGTCAGCACGAGCGCCGCGAACACGAACGCCGCGCCCGTCACGCTCGCCGTCGTCGACGCGCTCTTCGCCGACGAGAAGTTCGCGGGCGAGTTGAAGTCGCGCGCGCAGTTGACGGACGCGGAGGTCGAATCGTTGCGCAAGCTCGCGCGCGAGCAGACGGCCGCGCTTCGCGAGAGCGAGGGCGAAGAGCACGGCGGCACGACGACCGAGGCGACGCGACTAGCGTCGGAAAAGATTCGCGCGCTCCTCGGGCCGGAGAAGGGCGGACAGGTGCTCGCCTTCGCGGGCGAGCGTTGGGCCTCGGGCGGCGAGGCGGGAGCGCAGGGCGCGGGCACGGCCGCCTCCGCGCCGAACTCCGTCCCAACGGACACGCGCGTCGTCGTCAACATCCCGGCCTACCGCATGGACGCCTTCGAGGGCGGCAAGCTCGTCAAGTCCTACAAGGTCGGCATCGGCTACCCGGAGTTCCCTCTGCCGACGGGCCTGCGCCGCGCCTCAAACATCATCTTCAACCCGACGTGGACGCCGCCCGACGAGCCTTGGGTCGAAGCGTCGACGAAGGTGAAGCCGGGCGAGCGTGTAGAGGCGGGGAGCAAGCTCAACCCGCTCGGCCTGATTAAGATTCCCATCGGCTCGCCGTCTCTGATTCACGGCGGCAAGTCGCCCGCGCGCTTGGGCACGTTCGCCTCGCACGGCTGCGTCGGACTGACGAACCCGCAGGTGCAGGACTTCGCGCAACTGCTCGCGCGGCTCGGCGGCGCGGAAGTGTCGAAAGACGACGTCGCGTCTTACGCGAAGACGCGCACCGAGACGAAGGACGTGAAGTTAAGTAACCCCGTCCCGGTCGAGCTGCGCTACGAAACCATCGTCGTCGCCGATGGCCGTCTGCACATCTACCGAGACGTCTACGACAAGGGGACGAACACGGAGGAGAACCTGCGCGCGGTGCTCGCGGCGCACGGCGTCGCGCCCGAGCAGTTGAGCGAAGAGGAGCGCGCGCAAGTCACCGAGGCGCTCGCGGAGATGGCGCGCGACGCGGCGGGTCGCCCGGCCGACGGAGAGGCGTCAGCGACGCCGACTCCGACGCCCGCGTCGAGTAAGTCAAACAACAAAGGCCCGGAGCGTGTGACGCGCGCCGTCAAGGGGCGCAAGGAGGTCGTCATCAAAATCGCCGCGCTCGCGGGCAAAGGCTACCCCGCGCCGGCCGGCGAGGGCTTCGAGATTCCGAAGACGGCCGCGCCGAAGCAGCAACAGAAGCAACAGGCCGACAGGCCCGCGCGCTCCGCGTCGAAGCGTTGAAGGGACGTGACGAGTGACAAGTGACGAGTGACGAGCAAGAAAAAGCTCAAAGTCGAAAAGCGGAAAGCCCGGTCGTCATGACGGGGCTTTCCGCTTTTTAACTCTACGGTGGCGACGAGCGACTTGTCTTCGACTCGTCACTCGCGACTTGTCACTCGTCACTTCTTCTAGATGTCGAACTCGCCGCATCGGAGTGCGACTGCGAGACGCTCGAAGTCGGGGGCGAGCGGTCGGTCGCGCGTGAGGCGCGGGGCGTGCGCGCGCACTCGTTCGTGAGCGCGCATGACGCCCCTGCCGGGACGCAAAGGCGCGCGGTACTCCAAACCTTCGGCCGCCGCCAAAAGCTCGATGGCGAAGACGTGCTCGACGTTCTCGACGATGGCGCGCAGCTTCGTCGCGGCCGTCATCCCCATCGAGACGTGATCCTCTTTGCCGCCGTCGGTCGGCAGGTTGTCAACGGACGCCGGGTGCGCCCAGACCTTGCACTCGTTGAGCAGCGCGACGGCCGCTATCTGCCCGACCATGAAGCCCGAAGAGACGCCGGGCCGCGAGGTGAGGAAGGCCGGAAGACCTTCGTTCATGTCTGGGTTGACGAGTCGCTCGATGCGCCGCTCGCTGATGTTACCGAGCGACGTGAGCGCGACGGCCGCGTAGTCGAAGACGTAGG
>DASUNL010000391.1:0-24733 GCA_036277175.1 Pyrinomonadaceae bacterium
CTGCGAGGTGGCGACCGCCGTCTCGGCGGCGGCCGCGTCCTGCGTCGACGGAGGGAAGGGCCGCGTCGGCGTCGCGTCGCCGCCCGACGAGCCGAAGCGCAACTCGCCCTTGAGCGCGTGGAGCGCCTCGCGCACCTGCGCGAACGAAGACGGCCGCCGCTCGCGCCCCTTTTCGAGGAGGCGCGCGAGCAGCGTCGCGGCCGACGGCGGCAGGCGCGGGTCGACGTCCGACACCGCGACGGGCGCGGGCGCGAGGATGGCGGCCGCAATCTCGAACGAGCTGGTCGCCCAGAAGGGGTGTCGGCCCGTGAACATCTCGTGGAGCACGATGCCGTAGGAGAAGATGTCTGTGCGCGCGTCGAGCGTCTCCTTGCGGAGTTGTTCGGGCGACATGTAGGGAATCGTGCCGACGACGGCGCTCGCGCCCGTCAGCGTCTCGACGGCGGCGGCCGTCATCGCCGCCTCGTCGGCCAAGGGGCGCGCGCGCTCGATGTCGCGCGCCAGTCCGAAGTCTAAAAGCTTGGCGTGGCCGCGCTCGTTGACGAGGATGTTCTCGGGCTTGAGGTCGCGGTGAATGACGCCGTGGGCGTGCGCCTCGGCGAGCGCGTCGGCGAGTTGCGCGGCGAGGTCTAAGAGCACGTCGGGCGTGAAGCTCTGCGCGCGGATGTGCTCGCGCAGGCTCTTGCCCGAGACGAATTCCATCACGATGTAAGCGTGCTCTTCGGTCTCGGTGATTTCGTGGATGACGACGATGTTCGGGTGGTTGAGGCGCGAGGCCGACCGCGCCTCGCGCAGGAAACGCTTGGCCGCCGTCTCCGAAGGGTGCTTGCGCTTGTCGATGAACTTGATGGCGACGGCGCGTTGCAGGACGCGGTCTTCGGCCTTGTAGACCTCGCCCATCCCGCCCGAGCCGATGCGCGCGCGGATTTCGTAACGCCCGCCGTAGACTGTACCCACCTCGATGGACATCTATTGTTTAGTTTCGACGCCTCGCCGAAAGCGTCCGTGGTCAACGCTGCGCGACGGCCGCGACCGTCTACGGGGTCAATCTATTACACAGGCGGAAAATGTCAAGGGCGGTGTCGGCGAAACTCCGGCGGGAAGTTAGGCGTGAAGTGAAGCCGCGCGCGCAGTCTCGCTGCCGCGCGCGCGGCCAAGTCTTCCGGCCCTCTCTCTAGGCGCGCGGCCCGCGCGTTATGACTCGGCGGGCGGGATGACCAACTCCTGACCGGCGCTAATTTCGTCCGGGTCGTCGAGCTTGTCGCGGTTGGCCTCGAAGATTCTCTGGTACTGACCCGAGTCGCCGTAGTACTCGCGCGCGATCTTCGAGAGCGTGTCGCCCGACTGCACGGTGTAAGTGACCTGCGGCGACTCGGGCGCGGCCTCTGACGTGGCCTCGGCCGACGTCTCCGGGGTCGGCTCCGAGATTGATTCCGCGAATGCCTGCGCGATTTCCGCACCGGGGTTGTTGTTCTCAGCGTCTCCCATCGTTTTACTCCTTCGGGTTTTCGGATTGCCGTGTGAGTTGCTTCTATAACAGTTCGGCCCGCCGGGTCAACTCCGGGCCAACTCCCACTTTTGCTCGGGCGGCCGAACCCTTGCATAATGGAGGCGTGACGCCACAGACGAAAAGGAAAGTTCTACTGCTCAGCAACGGCTCGATGCCGGGCCGCCCGATGTACGAATACGCGCACGCCGCGATTCGCGACTTCCTCGGCACGCGCGTGGGCCGCGTGCTCTTCGTGCCTTTCGCGGGCGTCGTCAAGACTTGGGACTCCTACGCCGAGGCGGCGCGCACGGTCTTCGGCGAGTTGGGCTACGCGCTCGACTCGATTCACGAGGCCGACGACGCGGGCCGCGCCGTCGAGCGCGCCGAGGCGTTCGTCGTCGGCGGCGGCAACACCTTCCAACTCCTCAAAAACCTCTACGAGACGGGCGCGCTCGAAGCGATGCGCGCGCGCGCGTTGGAGGGCGTCCCCTACATCGGTTCGAGCGCCGGGTCGAACGTCGCGTGCCCGACCATCATGACGACTAACGACATGCCCATCGTCGAGCCGCCCAGTTTCCGTGCGCTCGGCCTCGTCCCCTTCCAGATTAACCCGCACTACACGGACGCGCGCCTCGACGGGCACGCGGGCGAAACGCGCGACGACCGCCTAGGCGAATTCGTCCTCGCCAATCCGGGCGTCCGCGTCGTCGGCCTGCGCGAGGGGACGCTTCTGCGCGTCGAAGGCATGCGGATTGAACTCGTCGGCGCGAGGCCCGCGCGCGTCTTCGAGCACGGCGCGGACGCGCGCGAGTTCGCGCCGGGCGACTATCTAGAGTTTCTCCTCGAACGATGAGACAGTATCAAGACCTCCTGCGGACAATCCTTGAGCGCGGCGCGCGGCACGAAGACCGCACGGGCACGGGGACGATTTCGTACTTCGGCCACCAGACGCGCTTCGACCTGCGCGAGGGCTTCCCCATCGTCACGACCAAGCGCGTCCCCTTTCGCTGGATAGCCGAGGAGCTTTTCTGGTTTCTCTCGGGGAGCACCGACGAGCGCGAGCTTCGCGCGCGCGGCGTGGACATCTGGCAGGAGTGGGCCGACGAAGAACACACACGCCGCTTCGGCCGCGAGGCCGGAGACCTCGGCCCGGTCTACGGCTACCTCTGGCGCTCGTTCGGCGGCCGCTATCCTGCGCGCGACGGCGTCGACCAAATCGCGCGCCTCGTCCGAGAGATTGAGACGAACCCGAACTCGCGCCGCCTCATCGTCACGGGCTGGGACCCGCGCGTCGCAGACAAAGTTGACCTGCCGCCCTGCCACACGCTCTTTCAGTTCAAGGTCGAGCGCGGGCGCGTGCTTCATTGTCAGCTCTACCAACGCTCGGCCGACGCCTTCTTAGGCGTGCCCTTCAACATCTCTTCTTACGCCCTGCTCACGCACATGCTGGCGCACGCGACCGGCCTCGAAGCCGGCGAGTTCGTACACACGTTCGGCGACCTGCACATCTACCTTAACCACACGGAGCAGGTGCGCGAGCTTCTTTCGCGCGAGCCTCTACCGCTCCCGCGTCTTGAGATTGTTGACCCGGAGAATTCTTTGCGCGGCCTCGAAGGTCTATTGAACTTCCGTTACGAGCACCTGAATCTGGTCGGCTACAAGTCGCACGGCAAGATAGAAGCGCCGGTCGCGGTATAAAGAAGCTGTCGGCAATCAGCGTTCAGCATTCGGCCGGAAGCGTGCAGGAGCAAATTTTTGACGAGTGAATTGGCGACGAGGCGGCGGACGCCGTGAACTGAATGCTGAATGCTGAACGCTGAACGCTTTGCATCTTATGTCTGAAATCATCGGCATCGTCGCGGTTGATAGGAGGAACGCTATCGGGCGCGGCGGCGCGTTGCCGTGGCGTTTTCCGGCCGACCTGCGGTTTTTTAAGCAGCAGACGACGGGCAACGTCTGCGTGATGGGGCGTCGGACGTGGGCCTCGATTGGCAAGCCTCTGCCGAACAGGCTCAACGTCGTTTTGAGCCGCGCCGGAGCAGTCGAGCCGCAAGCCTCGCTCTTAAATCTTCACGACCGCGAGTCGGTGCTCGCGCTGCGCGACTATCTCGCCCGCGACATTTACGTCATCGGCGGGGCGCGCGTCTACGAATCGTTCCTCGCCGACATCGGGCGCTGGGTCGTCACCGAAGTCCCGCTCACGGTCGAGGACGCCGACACCTTCATGCCTGCCGGATTCCTCGAAGGCTTCGAGGTCGAAGAGACGCGCGCGCTCGAAGACGACCTCGTCGTCAAGTTCTACCGCCGCCGCGTCTAACCGAACATGCGCGGAGGCCGCACGCCGCCGCCTTGCCCGTAGACCTCGCGCCCCCGCCAACGCACTCCCCTGCCCGTCTTAATCGACGCGGCCGAACTCACCAGCACCGCGCAGTTGAGCATCCACCCGACGGGGACGGTCAGGGCGTAGCGCGCGGGGACGCCGAGTCTTCGGCTGACGGCCGCGAGCGACGCGACGTGGAGCGCCCACGCCACGGACGCGGGCGCGAGCAGTTGCGCCCACACACCATCGCCACCGGCCGCTAACATCGCCGCGCTCACGACGGCCAGCAGGGTCGGCAGAATCCCCATCACGAACATCCACACGACGACGAACGCCGAGAGCGCGAGCGAGAAGCGCGTCGAGGCGAACCAGACGCGCGCCGCGCTCTGCCAGAGTTCGCGCAAGGAAGTGTACATGCGCGTGCGCAGAAGCTCGGGCGCGTGCTCGACGCGCAGACGAGCGCCCGCGCGCCGCAACTGTTCGGCGAGTCGCATGTCCTCGACCACCTCGCCGCGCACACGCGCGAACCCCTCGACGCGCGCGAGCGCCTCGCGCCTGACGAGAAAGAATCCGCCGAGGCCGAGCGCGAAGGGGTAAGCCTTCAGGTTCATCAAGAGCGGCGGGAAGTAGAGCAGCATCGCCCAACCCCACGTCGGGACGAAGACGCGCTCCCAGAACGTCTCGGCCTCGTAGAGCGGGACGAAGGTGACGGCGTCCGCCTCGTGCCTCCGCGCGTAGGCGACGGCCGTCCGCAGCGCCGACGGGTGCAGAATCACGTCGGCGTCGGTCGTCAAGACCCAAACGCCGCGCGAGGCCGCGAGCGCCTGCTGCAAGGCGTGCGGCTTGCCGAGCCAGCCCGGAGGAGTCTCCGCGCCGGAGAGGACGCGCAGCCGCGCATCTTCGTCAGCGAGTCTTTTAAGAATGAGCGGCGTCGCGTCGGTCGAGCGGTCGTCGACGGCGACGACCTCGAAGCGCCCGTAGTCCTGCGCGAGTATCGAGCGCACGCACGCATCGAGGATTCTGTCGGCCTCGTCGCGCGCGGGGACGAGCACGGAGACGAGCGGCGCGTCGTCGCCCTTCAACCCGGCTTCTTTTGTCGGTCGTAAGTGTCTGAGCGTCGCGAGGACGAAGAGAGTGGCGGCCGCGCCGAAGAGCCACGCGAAGAGAATCAGCCAAGCGATTTGAACGGCGAGTGACAAGGCGCGACCCGAACGCCCCGCAGCTTCACTTCATCCGGCCGCGCGAGAGCCGTCGTGCGACGAGCCTGATGACGATGTAGACGGCGGCGACGACGAGCGCGAGGAAGCCGGCGACGATGACCCAGAACATCGGGTGGTCGCCGATGACGGGATGAAGCAGCGCATTTGTCATGAGTCTTTACCCGCGCGCGGCCGAGGGCGTGTCGAGCACGTCGTGGCGCGTGATGATGCCGGTGATGCGCCCGTACTCTTCGACGAGGACGGCCGGGTGCGTTTGCAGTTGGCGCAAGACTTCCGTCGAGCTTGCGTCCACGTCGAGGACGGGGAAGCCTTCTTCCATCACCTCGGCGACGGGCGATTCGAGCAGCTCGCGGTCGCCGAGCAGTTTGCCGAGCAGGCGGTTCTCGCGCACCGAGCCGACCGAGCGCCCGTCTTCGAGCACGGGGATTTGCGTCAGCCCCATCTCGTTCATCTTCGCCAAGACTTCCTTGACGCGCTCGTCGGGCGCGGCCGAGACGAGCGCGCCGGGCGCAAGCTCGCCCTTCGTCGAGCTGATGAGTCCGGCCGTCATCTTCTGCGGCTCTAAGAGTCGCTTCTCCTTCATCCACTCGTCCGAGTGGTGCTTCGACAGGTAGTGCTCGCCCGTGTCGCAAACGATGAAGACGACGACGCCCGAGTCGTCGAGCGTGCGCGCGACCTTCAGCGCGGCCGCCGCAATCGTCCCCGTAGAGCCGCCGCAGAAGATGCCCTCCTCGCGCCCGAGACGGCGCGACATCTCGAACGACTCGCGGTCGGTGATGTTGACGACCTCGTCGACGTACTTGATGTGGCAGTTCTCGGGGACGACCTCCTGCCCGATGCCCTCTACGAGATAAGGCGTGACCTCGTGCGTGTGGCCCGTCTCCTTGAAGGTCTTAAAGACCGACCCGTAAGGGTCTGCGCCGACGATACGCACCTGCGGGCTCTGCTCCTTGAGGAAGCGGCCCGTGCCGGAAATCGTCCCGCACGTGCCCATGCCGGAAACGAAGTGCGTGATTTTGCCTTCGGTCGCCTCCCAGATTTCGGGGCCGGTCGTGCGGTAGTGTGCCTCGGGGTTGGCGGGGTGCGCGTACTGGTTCGGGTAGAAGCTGTTCGGCGTTTCGCGCGCGATGCGCTGCGCGGTCGTCACGTAGTGGTCGGGCGAGCCGGGCTTGGCCGAGACGGGGCAGACGACGACGTCCGCGCCGAGCGCCTTCAAGTAGCGAACCTTCTCGACCGAAGCCTTGTCGGTCATGACGAAGATGCAGCGGTAACCTTTGACAGAGGCGGCAAGCGCCAGCCCGATGCCGGTGTTGCCGGAGGTCGCTTCGACGATGGTGCCGCCGGGCCGGAGCGTCCCCTCGCGTTCGGCCGCCTCAATCATCGCCACGCCGATGCGATCCTTGACGGAGTAGCCGGGGTTTAAGTTCTCCATCTTGGCGAAGACCTGCGCGCGCATGCCGCGCGTCAGGCTGTTGAGTCGGACGAGCGGCGTGCGGCCGATGAGGCCGAGGACGTTCTCGTGGAAGTTCATAAAAATCTCCGGTGTACTCGAACTGGCGCGTGTGTAAGTGCCTTTTAGTTATACAACGGAGTAAGCCCCCGCTGCCACTTCCGCGCGCGCGGCCCAATCATAAACGCATTAATCATAAACGCGGCGCGGCGCGCGTGTTATGTGGCTACACACACCGTCGCGGCGCGGCAGCACACGAGCACTCCCGACCACGCGGACGCGCGTTGACAACACGCCACCGCCCCGATAGATTCACCGCGCGGACGCCTTTCGCGCTCGCCATCCCCGAGGAGAAGTTAATGCCCCGCCCCCGCCCTCGCTCCCGCAAACTGACCGCCGCACTCTGCGCCTTCACGACGCTCGCCGCCTGCGCGCTTCCCTGCGCGCACGTCGCCACGCAAACGCTTCAGACGCGCAGCACGGACGTTTCCGAGTCTCGCCGCGCGGAAGTTTCAGAGCCGCAGCGTGCGGAAGTTTCGGAGACGCGCGTGCTCGCGCCGGGGCATGCGCCGCAGGAGCGTGAGATGAAGGGCGGCGAGAGCCACGCCTACGCGGTGGAGGTCGCGTCCGGACAGTTCGTCAAAATCGTCGCCGGGCAGAAGGGCTTGGACGTGACTCTGCGCGTCGAGAGTCCGGGCGGGCGTCTGTTGGGCGAGGTCAATCAGGTGTCGGGGAGCGACGAGGGCGCGGAGGTCTTCGTCTTCATCGCCGAGACGGGCGGGCCGCATCGCGTCGAGGTGAAGTCCACCTTCGGCGGGTCTGAGCCGGGCCGCTACTCCGTCTCGGTCGCGGCGCGGCGCACGCCCACTCCGGCCGACCGCGCGAACGTCGCCGCCTCCGCACTCTTAAACGAAGCGACGCGCGACGACGCGAGGGACGAGGCTTCGACGCGGCGCGCGCTCGAAGCTCTCACGCGCGCTCTCGCACTCTACGTCTCGGCCGACGAAGAGGACGGCGAAGACTTAACGCTCGACGCGCTCGAAAGTGCTTACAGGCGTCTCGGCGGAGACGTGGGCGCGTTCGAGTCCGCGCTCGCGGAGTCTCTGGCGCGGCGCGAGCGCAAGTACGGCCCGCGCCACCGGCGCGTCTCGATGGCGCTCTACAGGCTCGCGGTTTTTCACGAAGACGACGGCGACCGCGCGCAAGCGGCCTACCTGCTCGGCCGCTTCCACGCGCTCCCGCCCGAGTTGCGCAACATCCCCGGCTACAGAAACTTCGCGCCCGACCAACGCTTCGACCCATCGACTCAGCCCGCGCCCGCGCCCGGCCCCGACGCCCCGCCCGTGCTGATGACGCAGCTCGGCCACTCGCACTTCATACGCGCGCTCGCCTTCTCGCCCGACGGACGCTACGCCGTCTCGGGCGCGGAGGACGGCACGGCCCGCCTGTGGGACGCGGAGACGGGCAAGGAGCTGCGACGCTTCGAGTCGCACGGCGAGCCGGTCGTGAGCGTCGCCTATTCTCCCGACGGGAAGATGATCGCCGCCGGCTTCCGCGACCAGTCGGCCCACGTCTGGGAGGCCGCGACGGGGCGCACGCTGCTGCGCGTCCTCTGGATGCATTCGAGCCGTGGGTCAATCGTCACCTCGCTCTCCTTCTCGCACGACAGCAAGCTTCTACTGACGGCGAATCAGGACAACACCGTGCGCGTCTGGGACATCGCGCGCCGCTTGGAGGTGCGACAACTCGAAACGCCGATGCGCTTCGTCACCGCGCTCGCCTACTCGCCCGATGGTCGCTTCCTACTCGTCGGCGACGACGGCGGCGCGGTGCGTCTCTGGGACGCCGCGACGCGGCAGGAGGCGCGACGCTTCCACGGCCTGACTTCGGCCGTCAACTCGGTCGCGTTCTCGCCCAACGGTCGGACGGTCTTGGCCGGCGGCGACGAGGCGAGCGTCGTCGCTTGGGACACCGCAACAGGTCGTGAGCTTCGCCGTCTCGCGGGACACACCGCGCCCGTCGCGGCCGTCGCCTACTCGCCGCGCGGAGACTTTTTCGTGAGCGCGAGTTGGGACGGCACGGCGCGCACGTGGGACGCGCGCACGTTCGCGCCCGTGGCCGAGTTGAAGGCAGACGCGCCGCTCTTCTCCGTCGCCGTTTCGCCCGATGGCCGCACCGTCGCGGCGGGCGGGATGGACGCGCTCGCACGCCTCTGGCAAGTCTCGACGGCGCGCGAGGTGCGACGCCTCAACGGACACACGCGCACCGTCACCGCGCTCGCCTTCTCGCCCGACGGCCGAACCGTTCTGACCGGGAGCACAGACCACACCGCGCGCCTTTGGGACGCGGAGAGCGGCGCGGCGTTGCGTCGCTTCGAGTTCGCCGGTGACAACGTCTCCTCGGTCGCATTCTCTTCGGACGGGAGCTTCTTCGCCGTCGGCGCGGGCGACAAATACCTGCCGCGCTTCATGTCGGGCATGTCGAGCGATGCGGGAAGCCTACACCTCGTCCGCCCCGGCGCGACCGACTCCGACGCGGACGTGCGCAGGGTCGGGCGTGGCGGCTTCGACTCGCCCGCCGTCGCCGTCTCACCCGACGGGCGCACGTTGGCGAGCGGCCTCGGGCTGGATGTCGCCATAAGCGACGCGGCGAAGGGCGAGGTGCGCGAGGATTGGTGGATTCGCGGCCCGGTGTTGAAGTACCCGGCCGCATCTTTCTCGGCGCGCGGGATGCTCGCCGTGACGTCGGGCGCGGGCGACGCGGCGCACCTCTGGGATGCGTCGCGCGGCGGCCCGCCCCTCTCGGTCTTCAAAGGCCACGAAGCCCCCGTCACGTCCGTCTCGCTTTCGCGCGACGACGCGCGCGTCGTGACCGCGAGCATGGACAAGACGGCGCGCGTGTGGGAGGCGAAGACGGGCAAGGAGCTACTTCGACTCGCGCACCCGGAGGAAGTTCTCTCCGCCGTCTTCTCTTCTGACGGCCGCGCTGTTTTGACGGCTTGCGCCGACGGGCGCGCGCGTCTGTGGGACGCAGAGAGCGGCGTGCTCAAACTCGAACTCGCGCACACGGGGGTCGTGACGAGCGCAGTCTTTTCTCCGGACGGACGGCACGCGCTGACGGCCTCGCGCGGCTTCGTCATCATCGGCGGACTCAAGAGCCGCGACACGACGCCGCACCTTTGGGACTTGGAGACGGGCCGCGAGGTGCGACGCTTCGAGGGCGCGATTGCCGAACTCTCGGCCGTCGCCGCCTCGCCCGATGGGCGCTTCTTCGTCACCGGCGGCTTCGCCGACACGATTCACGTCTGGGGCACGAGCGGCGAGCCGACGCGCGCCATACGCGCGCACGCGGGCGGCGTCAACTCGATTCGCGTCTCGACGGACTCGCGCCTGATTCTGACCGCCGGTCACGACCGGACGGCGCGCACGTGGAACGCCGCGACCGGCGCGCCGCACATGAAGTTCGAGGGCCACACCGCGCCCGTCTCTTCGGCCGCCTTCTCCCCTGACGGACGCTTCGTCGTCACGGCTGCCTACAACGCTGGGCGCGACTCGGCACGCGAAGAGGACGACGACGAGAACTATTCGTGGCGCGAGCGCCTCGACCACTTCTTCGCGCGGAAGGAGGCCGAGCACGCGCGCCGCGAGGGCCGCGCCGCGGACTCGGACGCCGAGCGGGACGAGCGGCCCGTGCGCCTGTGGGACGCCGCGACGGGGCGCGAGCTGCGCCACTTCGACGGACTCGACGAGGGCGTCCTCTCCGTCGCCTTCTCGCCCGATGGTCGCCGCGTCGCGGCCGGAGGCGCGGAGCTTCTCTTCGTGTGGGACGCCGAGACGCGCGCCGTCGTTCACGAAATCAGACTGCGCGGCGAAGGCGTCTCGGAACTCGCCTTCTCGCCCGACGGTTCTCGGCTCGTGGTCGGCCTACAGAAAAGAACGGCGCGCGTCTACGACACGCAGACCGGCAAGCAACTGCGTATGCTCTTCGACGAGGCCGCGCTCGAAGAGGCGAGCGCGGCCGATGGGCGCATCCCGACCATCGTCGCCTCCTACGTGCAGATGGCGGCGACCGAGGCGGCCGTTCGTTTCGAGAACCGCATCGACCGCGCCACGCCCGTCGCCTTCTCGCGCGACGGCAGGTTTATTCTCATGGGCCGCACCGACGGCGTCACGCTCCTGTGGGACGCGGCGACGGGCAAGCTCGCGCGCCGCTTCGCGCGCCACGCGGCGGCCGTCTCGTCCGTCGCCTTCTCCTCGGACGACCGTCTCGTCCTCACCGCGAGTCAGGACGCGACGACGATTCTCTGGGAGCGCGAGCCGAGCGTCGGGAGTGACTCACACACGAGGCGCGACACGAACAACGCGCGCGAGACAAGCGGCGTGCGCGACTCTCAAGAGGGGCGCGTGCGCCTGCTCTCGTTCCTCGACGGGACGTGGGCCGCGCTCGACGCGGAGGGGCGCTTCGAGACCGACGACCTCGAATCCGTCAGCGGCCTCCACTGGGTCTTGCCGGACGCGCCCTTCGCGCCGCTCCCCATCGAGATACTGATGCGCGAGTTCTACGAGCCGCGTCTGCTCGCGCGCGTCGTCGCGGGCGAGCGGTTTCAGCCCGTGCGCACCTTGCGCGACATCAACCGCCAGCAGCCGCGCGTCCGCATCACGGACGTCACGCGGCGCGGCGACACCGACGACGCCGTCGACGTGACCGTCGAGTTCGAGAGCACCGAAGGGCAGTATCGCGCGGGCGACGCGACGGTCGCGCGCCGAAGCGGCGTCTACGACGCGCGCCTCTTCCGCGACGGGCAGCTCGTCGCTTACGAGCCGGCGGCGGGCGGCCGAGTGCGTGTCGACGAGAAGACCCAACGCGCGACGCTCACCTTCCGCGACGTGCGTCTGCCGCGCGCGCGCCGCGAGGTAGAGCAAATCGAGTTCACGGCCTACGCCTTCAACTCCGACCGCGTCAAGAGCGCGACGGCGCGGCGCACCTTCGACCTCTCGCAGGGCCGCGCGCCTTCGCAAGCAAAGGCCGCGCGCGCGAAGGGTCGCGCGTACCTCGTCACGGTCGGCGTCAACTCTCACGAAGACCCGCGCTGGGATTTGAAGTATGCCGTCAACGACGCGCGGCAGGTGCAGACGATTCTCTCAGCGCGCCTGCGCGCGTCGGGCGACTACTCGGAGGTCGTCGAAGTCCCGCTCGTCTCCGAGGACGAGGTGCGCGAGGGCGGCCGCACGGTCTCGACGCGCGACGCCGTCAAGGCGAACGTCCGCGCCGTCTTCGACCTGCTCGCGGGCCGCGAGGTCGGCCGCGAAGAGAGGCGGAGGCTCGGCGCGGCGGCCGAGAGCTTGCGCGCGGCCGGGCCGGACGACCTCGTCGTCGTCTCCTTCTCCTCGCACGGCTACGCCGACGACGCGGGCGTCTTCTACCTGCTCACGTCCGACACGGGGCGCGCGGCCGAGGGGCAAGAGCGCCGCGTGACGCCGGAGCTGCTCGCGCGCGCCGTCTCTTCGGACGAGCTGTCCGCGTGGCTGCGCGACGTTGACGCGGGCGAGTTGGTGATGATTATCGACGCATGCCACGCGGCGCAGTCGGTCGGCGGCGGGACGTTTAAGCCGGGGCCGATGGGCGCGCGCGGTTTGGGTCAGCTCGCCTTCGACAAGGGGATGCGGATTCTGACGGCGACGCAGGCCGGAGACGTGGCGTTGGAGAGCGGCGCGCTCATGCAGGGGTTGCTGACTTACGCGCTCGTGCGCGACGGGCTGGAGTTGGGCGAGGCCGACTACAAGGAGCGCGACCGCGAGATACGCCTGCGCGAGTGGCTCGAATACGCCGCCGGGCGCGTGCCGCGTCTCTACGACGAGTTGCGCGACGGCAAGCTCAAGGGCGTCGGGCGCGACATCATCCCTTCGGGGAAGCCGGGCGGCGCGGACGCCTCGCAGCAGCAGCCCGCGCTCTTCGACCTTTCAAAACGCCGCCGCGACCTCGTCCTCGTGCGTCGGAAGTAGTTTGACGGTAAGCCGCGCGGCCGCGTACGCGCCACGCCCTCGACTCATTAAATTAAAACCGAGAGGACTTGACGGATGTTCGCCGCACAGACCTTCCCCTGCCCCAACTGCCGCGAGTTCATCAACGACCAGATGCAGGTCTGCCGATACTGCAAAGCTCCCGTGGACGCGCACGCGGCGGCCGCCGCCGTCGCCGAGCAGGACAAGATAAATCGCGCGTGCAACAGCGCGAGCCTCGCGCGCAACCTCGCGGGCGTGATGTGGGTCTTCTTCTTCATTCGCCTAATCCCGATGGTCGGCCTCTTCTCCAGCGTCGGCATGTTCGCAGGGTTCTTCGCCGTCCCCGTCTGGGTCGTCGTCTGGTGGATTAAGTACGGCCGCATACGGACGGACGACGTTGACTACAAACGCGCGCGCAAAAACATCGCGGGCGCGGCCCTGCTCTGGGTGCTGTTGCTCGTGACCGTGGGCGTGTTGGAGTTCTTGCTGGTGGCGGCGCTGCCGGTGTCGGACTAGAGCGTGAGGCCGTGGCGTCACACGGCTCAGCCCGCGCCGATGACCGAGCGCAGGCGCGCGACGAACTCTCCGCCCTCCCAGTCGCGCCAGCGGCCGAGCGCGTCGCGGTAGTGCTGGTTGCGCAGACGCATGAAGTGGTCGAGCATCCAGAAGGCCGCGACGCGCCTGAGCGCGAACGCTTCACGCTCGCCCGCGCTCTCAACGCCGCTCCTTTCGTCGCCGCCCTTCCCCTCTTCGTCTTCCGCGTCGCCCTTCTCTCTCTCTCTCGCCGCGTCCTTTTTGAGCCAGCCGCCGATTGTGGCGACCCACTCGTCGCAGTCGTGCAGCTCGCCGAGCGACTTCTGCATCTCGGCGACCTCTTCGGCGAAGGGCTTGAGCGCGTCGCCGCCGAGGCACGACGTCAGAAGCTCGACCGCGTATCGCAGGCGCTTCGCGGCGATGCGCATGTCGTGCAGCTCCTCCGTGTCGAACGGGTCGTAGAGACTCCGGCTCAACTTCTCAAGCTCCCTCCAGCGCGCGAGGATGACTTCGCGCCCCGCGCCCGCGAACGTGAGCGCTGCGCCCTCCGCGTCGTCTTCGTCCGACTCTTCGCCGCGCGACTTCGCCGACTGCGCAAGCGCGCGCGTGAACTCTTCGCGCAGGCGCGCGAGACTCTCGCCCGCGAACTCTTCGACCAGCTCGCGTCGCGCCTCCTCGCGGCGCGCCTCACGCTTCGCGGCGAAGACGCCGATTCCGGCTCGCATCTCTTCGGGCGCTTCCTCCGAGAGCTTTTCGAGGAGCGCGATGGCGACGTCCTCGTCGCGCACCGCGCCGAGTATGCCCGCGACGCGCCGCAGCTCTTCGCGCACCTCGGCCATGCGCTTCTTGTTGAGGTAAGGCATGAAGTCGCGCAGCGCGCTCCGCACGCGCCGCGAGGCGACGCGCATGTCGTGGACTCCCTTGTCGCTCGCGAAGTCGAGCGCCTCGTCGCGGAAGGCGAGCATCTCTTCGAGGCGCGTCGCGAGCACGAGGGCAATCTGCGAGCCCGCCGCCCCGCCGCAATCCAACCCGGCAATCTCTTTCGCTTTAGCCATAAGGGACTGTCTAAACTCCTGACTCCGGACTCTTCACGTCGAGTTCGAGCCGGCAGTCGAAGGTCTGCTCGAAGAGGTCGCGCTTCTGCTCGGCGGCCGCGATTTCGCGCTCGCAGTCGTGACGACTCACCAGCTCGACGCGCAACGCGCCGTCGTCGCGACGGCACTCGATGTCTTGGACGCGCCCGTCGTGGCTGCGGTCGAAGGCGTCGGCGACGCGCAGGATAGAGGCGAGGCGCGCGACCGTCTCGCGGTCGGTGTCGTTAAGAGCGGCGAAGTCCGCGTGACGCTCCTTCGGCGGCGCGCCCCGGTGGTAGCGCGCGATGTTGGCGACGACGGCGCGCTCGGCCTCCGAGAATCCCGTCAGCTCCGAGTGCTTGATGAGGTAGAGCGCGTGCTTGTGGTGCGCGTCGTGCGCGATGTGGTAGCCCGCGTCGTGGAGCAGGGCGGCGGCCGCGAGCAGCGTCCGGTGATGACGGCTCAAGTCGTAGTCGGGCGCGAGCGCGTCGAACATCTTCTCGGCCAGTCGCGCGACCTGACGCGCGTGCGCCTCCTCGTAGCCGAAGCGGAGGCCGACGGCGTGGACGCCGCGCAGACGCGGGTCGGCGAGGTCGGGGACGGGCGGTCGCAAGGAAGCTTCGTGCTCGCGCAGTCGCTCGATGATGACGCCCTCGCGCAGGGCGAAATCGCAGGTGCGCAGGTAATTGAGGCGGAAGGCGCGCATCACGCCTTCGAGTATCTGCCCGCCCGCGACGATGATCTCGGCGCGCTGCGCGCTGATGCCCGGCACGTCGCGCCGCTCCGACTCGCTCATCGCTGCCATACGCTCGTTGAAACGCACGAGCCGCGCGAAGGCGACGGGCGCGGACGGCTCTTCAGCGCCTCGCTCATCTTCGTCGCCCGCCTCGCGCCGCGCGCGGAGTCGCAGAGCCTCGCCGACCGCGATGATAGTTCCCGAAGTTCCCGTCGCGCGCTCGAAGCGCAAAGCGCCCAACTCGCGCGCCGGTCGTTCGAGCGCAGCGCGCACGGCCTCGCGCACGGCGCGCACTTCTTTCCGCGTAGGCGGGTCGGACGTGAAGTAGTTCTCCGTGAGACCGACCGCGCCGAGCTTTACGGAGTAGAGACCGGCGGGCACTCCGTCGCGCATGAAGGAGATTTCCGTCGAGCCGCCGCCGATGTCGATGTTGACAATCTGCGACGCGCCGCCCGCGCAGCCGTATGCGGCGGCGACGCCGATGAGCCGCGCCTCCTCGACGCCCGAGAGGATTTCGACGCGCAGGCCCGTCCGCCCCCTGACCTCCCGCAGGAACTCTTCGGAGTTCTCGGCCTCGCGCACCGACGCGGTGGCGATTGCCGCGACGCGCTCCGCGCCGCGCCCCTCGGCGATGGACTGAAAGCGTTTGATGGTCGCGGCCGCGCGCTCGATGGCCTCGCGCGAAAGCCGCCCCTCGCGCAAGGTCTCGTGGCCGAGGCGGACGACCTCTTTCTCGCGCGCGAGCACGGCGAAAGAATCGCTCGCCGCCGCGTCGACGACGACGAGCTTAATCGAGTTCGACCCGATGTCGATGCTCGCCAGCTTCAACGCGCGACGGCCTCCTCTTCGGACGCCCGACCGTGTTTCGCCTCTTTAACTTCCTTCACTTCGACGCGGCCGGGACACGCGGGCGGTTGCGCCGTGCCCTCGATGACGGACTCGACGGCGCGTCGCAGGTCGTCGTGCACGCGCCGAATCGAGCGCGAGGCGTTGACGACCGTGAAGCCGTACTCGTCGCTCATCCGGTCGAACTCTTTAAGGAGCAGCGTGTGGTAAGCGATGAAGCTGTCATGAAAGTCTTCGCCGAGATTCAAGTCCATCCCCGACTCCCAGTAATCGAAGTTGCGGCCCGCGGCGAGCAGGCGCTTGACCAGCTCGGGCGCTTTCTTGATACGCAGGTAAAGAATCAGGTCGGGGACGAGCGCGATGCCGTAGATGGCGCGAATCCATTGCGGGTCGACGCCGCGCACGGCCGCGCGCGCGATGGCCGAGTAGACGTAGCGGTCGGTGAGCACGACGAAGCCGGCGCGCAGGGCCGGGAGTATCTGATTTTCGAGACGGTCGGCGAAGTCCGTCGCGTAGAAGAGTTGCATCGTGAGGCGGCCCAAGGTCGTTCCGGTCTTCGCCTCCTTGATGCCACGGCCCGCGAGCACAGAGCGCGTCATGCCGGTGTCTAAGACGGCGTGGCCGCGCGCTTCGAGCCACTCGCGGAGGAGCGCGATGTGCGTCGAGCGGCCGACGCCGTCCGTGCCCTCGACGACGATGAGCTTGCCCGCGTAAGGCTCGCGCTCGATGCCCGGAAGCCCCGTCCCGTAGAAGGTCATCTCCCTCATCGCGCGCGCCCCCGCCGTCCGTCCAAGTGCGCGCGGACGATTTGGCGCATCTCGCGCTGCTGTCGTTCGATGGAGCGCGTCGCGTCAATCTTCGTCAGTCCGAACTCCGAAACCATCCGGTCGTACTCCGTGAGAATCTTTCCCTGAAAGACCGAGAAGCTTTCCTCCTCGTCGTCGGCCCAGTCCATGTCGAGTCCCGCCTCGTAATACTTGAGCGCGGGGCGGGCCGAGAGAATCCGCTCGACCGCAACGTCCAGAGGCGCGCGGAAGAAGAAGGCGACCGTCGGTTGGACGGCGAACTTATAAATCTCGCGCACCCAAGCGCGGTCGCAGCCCCTAGCCACGTCGCGCGCGAACGCCGTGTAGATGTATCGGTCTGCGAGGACGATTGCGCCCGCCTTGAGGGGCGGCACGATGTCGCGCTCGGTGCGGTCGGCGAAGTCGGTGGCGTGAAGGAGCGAGAAGGTCGCGGGCGTAAACAGCCGCCGACGCTTGGCGCGGCGCGTCGTCGCTTTCACCAAGGGCGAAGAGTTCCATTCGGAGAAGAAGACGGTGTGACCCTCGGCCTTGAGCCACTGATGAAGTAGCGTGAGCTGCGTCGATTTGCCGCTCCCGTCCGTCCCCTCGACGACGAAGAGCTTTCCGGGGAACTGGTGTTGTCCGTAAGAGACCATCGGCATGACGCAGTGTAGGACGGGGCTGTTACAACGAGATGACATTCTAGCGCGCCGCTCAGCCGGGGCGCGAGTAGGCGCGCCGCGCCCTCACTTGAAAGAACTCGCCAGTCTCGACGACGTGGGCCGTCAACTCGTAGCCGTAGACGCAGCCCGTGTCGAGGCCCGTCGCGCGCGGGCCGCGCCGAGGCTCGGCCGCCGGCCAGTGTCCGAAGAGCGCGTGCTTGCGCCCCCTGTAGACTTCGTACCAAGGCACGCCGTCGCGGCTCGACGGCTCGCCGCCGAGCGTGCGCAGCTCCGTCAAGTCTTCCTCCGACTGACGCCGCAAGGGCACGCCGGGGCGCAGGCCCGCGTGGACGACGACGTGCGAGCCGAGGTCTATGAAGAGCGGGAGCGAATCGAGGTACGCGGTGTAGCGCGCCGCGTCCGGTTCGAGTTCGAGGCGACACTTCTCCTGCGTGGGCTTTAAAGTGACAGGCTCGCCGCGCCAGTGGCGCAGGAGCGCGCGGTCGTGGTTGCCGAGGACGGACGAGAAGCGCGCGTCCGTCATGAACAACTCAAGCACGTCGCGGTTGCGCTCGCCCTTAACGATGAGGTCGCCGACGCAGACGACGCGGTCGCGACGCCCGAGAGAGACGCGGTCAAGTAGCGCCGTCAACTCGTCGTAACAGCCATGTACGTCACCGACGACGATTGTGCGCGCCGACGCCAACGTCTTCACCCTTCCGCCTCGTCGCCGCGCACTTCCTGCGCGCGCATCACGTGCAGGACGCGGCACGCGCCCGCGCGCGGCGACGACGAAGACGCGCCCTCGCCCGCCAAACGCGCCGCGATTTCACGCGCGCACGCGGCGTCAACGCGCCCGTACCAGACGCCTTCGGGGTAGACGGCCATCACGGGGCCGTCGTCGCATTGGTCGAGACAGTCGACCTTCGTGACCAACACGCGCCCGCGCACGCCGCGCTCGCGCAGAGACTCCTTCAGAGCCTTGTAAGCCTCGCGCCCGCCGCGCCGCTCGCAATCCTTATTCTCGCAGACGAGGACGTGCGCCTTAATCTTTTTAAGTCCACCCACACGAAGATTACAGCACACCGCGCGGGCCGCGACAAACGCAGACGCCAAAAGCAAAAGCCCCCGAAGGGGCTCTCACTTTCTTAGTTGCCGCGCAAACGTCTCAACCTTCCTTGGGCGCTGTCGCGCAGACCGTTTTTGAAGAAGTCCGTGCCCCGGTCGGCGGGGAGCGCGGCGAGCGTCTTTTCGGAGAACTCGATTGCCAGCTCTTTCTGCCCGGCCGCCTCGTAGGCGTCGGCGAGACTGTCGTAAGTGTTGGCCGACGCGGGATAGTCGGCCACGTTGAGCTTGAAGATTTCGACGGCCTCGGCGTGCCGCTTCTCGCGTAGCAACATGTAGCCGAGACGGTTCATCTCGGCCTCCGTGCTCAGGTAGACGTGCGCCGGGTCGGCGCGGTAAGCGCGGTAGAGTTTGAGCGCGGCCTCCATGTTCCCCGCGCCCATCGATTCCAACATCGAGTCGGCGAGGCTTTTGCCTTCGGCGTAACTGAGCGCGGCCTGAAGCGCCGGGTCGCGGCCCGCGCGGAAGTCCTCGGAAGTCAGCTCGGCCGCGACATGCGGCGCAGTCCACTCGCGCGTGTCGCGCGGGTCGGCGTCCTGCCACCAGACGGTCGAGGCGCGCACGGTGAGTCCGCTGTTCGGCAGAGTGATGCGCGCCGCGTCGCCGTAGTGGTTCGGCGACGCGCCCGTCGGCTCGCCGACGAAGATGGCGTTGGTGTACTTCTCCATCTCGTTGACGAAGTTCTGCGCGGCCGAGAACGTCCGCCGCCCCGTGATGACGAAGAGCCGCCCACGCCGGTTGATGCGGTCGGCGCGGATGACGCCGGTGACGATGGCGCGGTTGAGAAAGTTGTTGCCGCCGCCGTTGTTTCTCACGTCGATGATGAGACGCTCGACCGCGTTCGCCTCGACGAACTCGAAGACGCGGCGGAAGAAGTCTGCGACCGTCTCGTCGCGCTTGTCCGCGACCGCGTTGTACTGGACGTAGAGGGCGCGCTCGTCCTTCAAATGCTCGAACCAAAAGTTATTCAGCGCGTCCTTCATGTAGAGCGGCGCTTGGGCCGCCTCGCGCGCCGTCGTCCACCCGGCGGGGATTTCCAAATCCCGCGCGCCCGCCCGCGCCAAGGGCCGCAGCTCGACCGTCACTTGCCGACGCCCGCGCTCGACGACGAGCGGCACGCGCTCCATGTCTTCCGTGACTCCGACGGCGTGGAGCACTTCGGGCACGGCCATGAGGAAGGGCGCGCGAAACTTGGCGTCCATCTCGCTGTCGTGCGGCGTGACTTCGCGCACGGCGCGGTACGCCTCTTCGGCCGAGGCGCGTCCAATCTTTAGGACGCGCCCGCCGACCGCGTCGCGGTATTCGGGCGCGGCCGCCTCGACGAACAACCCGTCGCGGAAGAAGTAGAAGCGGACGGGGTACTGCCGAAACTGCGCGGCCGGGTCTTGACCGAGGCCCATGTGCGTGTGGCCGTCGCCGACGAGCGCGACGAGACGCATCAGGCCGACGACCGTCTCGTGACGCGCGAGCGCGGGGATGCGCTCGTCGAGTCGTCGCACCTCCGCCTCGAAACGCTCGCGCGAGGTCTTGTGATAGAGGTTCTTGTGACGGCGTGCCATCTCGGCCGCCATGAAGCGCAGGTCTTCGCGCCACTTCTCGGCGGTCATCGAGGGCGCGGGCGCGACCGCCGTCGCGGCTTGCGCGGGCGCGGCGGGCTGTTGCTGTCGCGGCGTAGTCTGCTGCGGCGCGGCGAAGGCCGTCGCTTGCACGCACGCCGAGAGCAGGAGGGCGCGCGCGAGTCGTTTGGCTTTTCTCATCTGGCTTTTCTTATCTGACTTATGGACTCCGGAGTTTTTGCGCGAGGGTGCGGCCGTCGGGCTTCACTGTGTAAACACCGCCGCCGCGCGTTTCGTGACGACTCGCGCGGGCGACTCTTCACTATTCGCGGTTTACGATTTAGGATTCACGTCCATGAAAACATTGCTGTTGATGCGTCACGCGAAGTCGAGTTGGAAGGACGCCAGTATGCGCGACTTCGAGCGGCCCTTGAACGAGCGCGGGCGCAGGAGCGCGCCGCTCATGGGCCGCCTCATGCGCCGTCGCAAACTCCAACCCGACCTCGTCGTCAGCTCCCCGGCCGAGCGCGCGCGCGAGACGACGGCGCTCGTCACAGAGTCGGCCGCGCTCCGCTCCAACGTCCGCTACGACGAGAGAATCTACGAGGCCGGCGTCGCGCAACTGCTCGAAGTCGTCACGCAACTAGACGAGTCGGCCGCGACCGCCCTCGTCGTCGGCCACAACCCCGGCATGGAAGAACTCATCGCGTCGCTCACGGGCGCGTCGGAGCGGATGCCGACGGCCGCGCTCGCCTGCGTCGTGCTCGAAGTCGAGAAGTGGGCGAAGGCGCGGCCCGGCGCGGGTCGCTTGGAGTGGGTCGTGCGGCCGAAGGAGTTGGACTAACTTCGGCCGCGCGCCTACGCGCCTTCAGCGATGAGCCGATTAATTGTCAACTCGACGACCGAAGGGTCGAGACTTCTTTTGAAGAGGATGACGTTCGCGGGCACGCGCGCGAGCGGCTCGCGCGTGCCGCGCAACTCCTCCCACGCCGCGACGACGAAGTTGCCGACGCCCGCGCGCTCAAACTCGGCGAGTCGCTCCTCGACGTGGCGCGGCGTCCAGAAGCCGAGGATTTCCAGATAGACGACGCGCCCCGAAGGGTGCGTGACGACGAAGTCGGGGACGAAGGCCGACTCTCCGACCGCGACGACCTCGCGCCCCGCTTCGAGCGTCCACTCGCAACCGGCGCGCGCCCACGTCTCGGAGAGTTTTTCGATAACGGGGTTGCGGTACGGCGTCGCGCCGAAGAGGTTCGAGCGCAAGATGGTCTGCCGACTGTCCAACTCGAAGTAGGCGACGCCGCGACGGTCTTCAATCTCGGCGCGCATCCGCCAGCCCGCGCACAAGAGAAGCGCGGGCAGGAATACCGCCATCTGCACGCCGTACTTCTGCGAGCGGTGAAACATCGAGAGCGGGCCGGTCAAGCTCACCTCGTAGCCGCTCCGCGCGTCGCCCCGGATGGTGTGAATCAGTCGGTAAGCCTTAATCGCGCCGAACAGCTCGCGGTAGCCTTCCGCACTTTGCGGCTCGACTTGAAGGCGCATCTCGACCGAGCGGTAGAGGAGCGCCTGCGCCTGCGCGAGGTTGTAGTCGGCGATGAGCTCGTCGGGCGTCGGCTCTTCAAAAGCGTTGAGACGCTGGTTGGCCGGGAGGTCTGCGTACATGTTGGCGAGCAACTCTTCGGGCGCGAGCGCGAGACTGCGCGCGGCCTCGGAGGCGACGCCCGTGCGCGCGTCTTCCGTGACGACCGGGTGCGCGGCGCGCGCCGCCGTGAAGAGCGCGCGGCGGATTTCCTGCGGCTCAACCTCCTGCTCGGCGTCGAACTCGCAACGGTCGTTCAAGAGTTTTATCATCCCGCGCAAGACGCGGTAATTCGTCCCCGTCCCGACGTACTCCTGCAAAGACTCGTCAAGCTCGCGGCGCGCGCGCCCCGCGTGCTCGCGGAAGATTGCGATGAGGTCTGCGGCCTCTGCGAGACGCCGCGCGTCGCGCGCGTCCAAAAGTCGCGGCTTGATTTGGTCGCCGCGACGAAAACTGAGAGCAAGGTCTGCGGTTAACATAAGAGAGCTGTGAAGGGAAAAGCGGTCAGCGGTCAGCTTTCAGCATTCAGCCCACGGCTGTCGCCGCATGTAAGCAGGCTCTTAAAAGTCAACGCCTCACTCCGTCCACCCTATCAAAGCTGAAAGCTGAGTGCTGAATGCTGAACGCTTCCACGTCACTCGTCACTGCTTTGCCGTCGTCGGCTGATGTGCTCTTCGGTCGTGCCTTCGGTGACGACTTCGTAGAGGACGGCCTCTTTGCCGGGCTGTTTGCGGAGGATACGCCCGAGGCGTTGGACGTGCTCGCGCGTCGAGCCTGAGCCAGAGAGGACGACGGCGACCGAGGCGGCCGGGATGTTGACGCCCTCGTTTAAGACCTTCGACGTGGCGAGCGCCAGCACGTCGCCCTTGTTAAATGCTTCGAGCCAGTGACGCCGCTCCTTGACGTTCGTCTCGTGCGTGATGGCCGGGACGAGGAAGCGGCGCGAGATGCGATAGACCATCTCGTTCTCGGCCGTAAATATCAGCACGCGCTCGCGCCGGTGTCGCTGCAAAAGCTCCGCGAGCACGCGCAGCTTCGCGTCCGTCCCCAAGGCGATGCGCTTCGACTCGCGGTAGGCCATCATCGCGCGGCGGCCCTCGCTCGAACGCGCGCTCGCCGCGACGAACATCTGCCAGCCGCGCAGACCGCCGAGGCCGATGCCACGCTCACTCAAAAAGCGTCGGAAGACTTCGCGCTCCGCCTCGTAGCGCGCGCGCTCTTCGGCGCTCAAGCGCACGTTGATACGAACCAAGCTGTAGTCGGATAAGTATTCGCCCGCGAGGTCGCGCGCCTCGCGGCGGAAGACCGTGGGGCCGATGAGTTGTTCGAGCAGGAGGTCTGCGCCGTCGGCGCGTTCGGGCGTCGCGGTGAGGCCGAGCCGGAAAGGCGCGATTGACATCTCTGCGGCGTAGCGGTGCGCGCCCGAAGGCAGGTGGTGGCACTCGTCGAAGATGACGAGGCCGAACGCATCGCCGAGCCGCTCCATGAAGCGGAAGGCCGAGGCGTAGGTCGTCACGGTCAGCGCGCCGATTTCGTAGAAGCCGCCGCCGATGAGTCCGACCTCGGCCTGAAACGAGGAGAGCAGAAGGTCGTACCACTGATTCATCAGGTCGATGGTCGGCACGACGACGAGCGTCGAACGCTTCGTCTCCTCAATCGCCAACTGCGCGACGAGGCTCTTGCCCGCGCCCGTCGGCAAGATGACGACGCCGCAATTGTGCGCGCGCTTCCACTCGGCAATCGCCTCCTGCTGGTAGGGGCGCGGCTCGACGAGGAATTTCGTCTGGAAGTCGAATTGATGATAGGCGCGCGCCGCGTCCTCGAAGGCGACGCCGAGTCGCGTCAGCTCGCGCACCGATTGGCGGTAGGCGTTCGCGGGCGCGCGCCAGCGCAGGACGCGCGCGTCCCAACGAAACGACTTGGGGACGCGCGCGGCGTCCGCGCCCAAGTGTTCGAGGACGAGCGTGCCCGCGTCGAAGCGCAGAGTGACCGGCGACGAAGTGACGGGCGTCTGACTCATCACGCGGCTGAGATTACAACAGGCGCGGGCGCGTTGGGCAGTCGCCACGTCGCGCGCGCGTGTTGCGCGCAGAGGCGACTGCCGTGCGCGCTTGTCTCGGGAGTGCCGGCGGCGCGTCCGTTCGGACGTCCCTTCGCCCCAGAAGAGACGCCTTCCCCCGTGGACGCGCCGCCGGCATTGTCACGCGGCCTCACGCCGCGCGACCACACCCTTGAGGAAATCGAGCACGTCGCGCTTGTCGGGCGCGGTCAGGCTCTCGACCGACTCCGCGCCGTACTTCTTCCGCAACCACTCGACGAGTTGCGCCTCCGACTTGCCCAGCGCGCGACACGCGGCGCGGATTTGCGCGTCGAGGTCGTCGGCCGAAGCGGCGACGGAGGGGCGCGCCCGCGCCGGTGCGTGCGACGGGCCTTGTTGCTGCTGTGACTGTTGCTGCTGCCGCGACGGCGGCCGTTGTTGCGTTTGTGAGTTTTGCTGTTGCGTGTGTTGTTGCTGTGACTGTTGCGGGTGCTGCGTCGTCGGCGTCACGTCGGAGGCGACGGGGTGGGCGGGCGTCGTCTCCAACGCGCGGAAGTCTTCGATGTCCTGCGTGAAATACTCGGAGGCGTTGACGGCGATGAGTACGGCCGCGATGAGCGAGCGTTTGGTCGCCATCTTCTGAATCGTGTTGACTTGGTCTGCGATGTCGGGGTTAAAGACGCGGCCCGTCGGCTGGCCCTCTATCGCCTCGTCGCCGTCCGAGTACTTCGCGCCGCACCCGCCCTTCTTCCTGAAACACAACCAGCCTCCGCCGTATTCCTCGCGCCCCTTGATGATGGCGGGCTGCTCGCACACGGGGCACGCGCGCTGCGATTCGCGCCAGCGATACTTCGTCTCGCGCGAGTTGCAAGAGCCGTCGGCCTCGGCGATGAGCGTGTCGCCGCGCGAGAGTTGGCAACGATAGAGGTAGTAGAAGAACGGCTCGCCGTCGTGCTGCGCGCCCGTCCAGTCCTCGATGCGCTCGATGAGTTGGAAGCGCGTGGAGAGTCCGAAGAAGGTCGTCAGCTTCTCCGCGCCGGGTTTGAGGAGCGTAAGCTTCTCCGTCCCCGGAATCACGCCGTAGTCGACGTCGCGACGCAGGACGCGGCCGACGAACTCCGTAATCGCGCCGTAACGCTCGACGGCCAACTCGACCGAGAGCGCGGGCATGAACAGCGCGCGCTCGACGGGCGCGAGCGCGCCCGACGCCAACTCCTCGTCTCTCGAAAACTCTTCGCCCATACGCACCCCGCTTGCTCGTTAAAAATTCTTCCCCGTGACCCGGCCCGCCTAGAACGGGATTGAGTCGTCTTCG
>DASUNL010000392.1:0-3365 GCA_036277175.1 Pyrinomonadaceae bacterium
TGTTCGTCTTCGCCAAGATCGAGCCGCACCTCGAAGGCGTCCGCGCCGTGATGGGGCCGCAGGTGCTGACGAACCTCGAACAACTGATTGCGCGCAACGAGGGGTCGAAGGAGCGACTCGCCCAAATCCGCGAGCTGAGCCGCAAGTGGGCCGCCGCACGCGCCGAGGCCGAGCGCGCCAAGGCGCAGGCCACGCCGACGGCGTAAAGGCAGTGACAAGTGACAAGTGACGAGTGACGAGCAAAAAGCTTTTAACTCGTCATTCGTCACTTGTCACTCGTCACTGTCTTATGAAAGTCGCGAGTGCCGAGTTCGTCAAGAGCGCGTTTGAGGAGAGCCAGTGGCCGCGCGCCCCTCTGCCGGAGGTGGCGTTTATGGGGCGCTCGAACGTCGGCAAGTCGAGCCTGTTAAATTCGCTTCTGGGCGTCAAGGGTTTGGCCCGCACGTCGTCCACGCCGGGGCGGACGCAGGCGCTTAACTTCTTTCTTATCAACAGGCGTTTCCACTTCGTAGACCTGCCGGGCTACGGCTACGCGCGCGTGCCGCGCGACGTGCGCGAGAGTTGGGGTCGAACGGTCGCCGATTACCTTGCCAAGCGAGAGCAGCTTGTGCTATCAATTCACATCGTAGATTCGCGCCACGATCCCACAAAACTGGATTTGCAGCTCCGAGAGTGGCTCAGGTTTCGCGCGAAGCCGTTTCTGACGGTCGCGACGAAGGCCGACAAACTCTCGCAGAACGAATTGCGTAAATCCCTCGCGCGCGCCGCGAAGGTGTTCAAGGAGGCGGGGGACACGGAGGGCGGCGAGGTCGTAGCCTACTCCGCCACGACGGGACGCGGGCGCGAATCGCTCTGGCGTGCCATCGAAGAGGCAGTGACCGCCTCACAATTCCCCTTTTGAAGATCGAGAGGCGACCCGGCGGGACTGCGCGGCATCCAAAGTGTTGCCCAGAAGCTTCCCGCCCAAGTTTGACAGTTACCGTTCGGAGGCGACGACCGCCGCGCCGCACTTGTAAACGGCGGCCGACGGTCGGGGTGCCCTCGCCGCGCCCCTTCGGCCACCGGACGCAGGCTCCACCGTTCACGCGCCGCGCGCCCCGGCGGCGTCGTCAAGAGGCGTCACCCCCTTGCAAAAATCAACGGCGGACAATTCGTTTTAATCACTGGCGGCCACGGACGGCCGCCGCGCCACGGCGCGCGGACTCGCCGGCGACCGTGGCACACGACGGAGCGCGCCGGGTCTTAACAGTGAGGCCCGCCGTGCCCGAAGGAGAGTCTTGGATTTTAATTCCGCGCCGCGCGCCGCGCGCGTTGCGCTTTGCAGAGAATAAAGGACATGTCTACACGCAGAACACGCACTACTACCGGTAAGAATGCCGACAGCGCCAACGGCGCGGGCGACACCGTCAACTCGAAGGCGTCCGCCGCGGCCGCGACGGCCGACCCGCTTCCCGACGTCGAAACGGAAGACGAGCAGTACGAGTCGTCAGGCTCGCGCGGCGGGGGGCGTGGCGGCGACGCCTCGGGCCTCCGCGACGGCGAGGGCGGGCCTGAGAACACCTTCAACCTCGCGACGCTCAAGGAGATGTCCATCTCCAAGCTGACGCAGATCGCGAAAGACTTGGATGTCCCCGGCGCGACCGGCATGCGCAAGCAGGAGCTAATCTTCAAAGTCCTCGCCGCGCAGACCGAGAAGAGCGGCCTCATCTTCTCCGAGGGCGTTCTGGAAACCCTGCCCGACGGCTTCGGCTTCCTGCGCGCGCCCGAGTACAACTACCTGCCCGGCCCCGACGACATCTACGTCTCGCCCTCGCAGATACGCAAGTTCGACCTGCGCACGGGCGACACAGTCTCCGGCCAGATTCGACCGCCGAAAGAGGGCGAGCGTTACTTCGCGCTGATTAAGGTCGAGGCCATCAACTTCGAGGCTCCGGGCGAGACGCGCGACAAGGTCTTTTTCGACAACCTGACGCCGCTCTACCCGGACGAGCAGTTGCGTATGGAGACCGCGCCCGACAACCTGTCGTCGCGCGTCCTCGACCTCGTCACGCCGCTCGGAAAAGGTCAGCGCGCACTCATCGTCGCGCCGCCCCGCACGGGTAAGACGATGCTCCTTCAGACCATCGCCAACTCCGTCTCGACGAACCACCCCGAAGTCACTCTCATCGTTTTGCTCATCGACGAGCGCCCCGAAGAGGTGACGGACATGCAACGCAGCGTGCAGGGCGAAGTCATCTCCTCGACCTTCGACGAGCCGCCGACGCGCCACGTGCAGGTCGCCGACATGGTCATCGAAAAGGCCAAGCGCCTCGTCGAGCACAAGCGCGACGTCGTCATCCTCTTGGACTCGCTCACACGTCTCGCGCGCGCGCACAACGCGGTCGTCCCGCCGTCGGGCAAGATTCTCTCGGGCGGTATCGACGCCAACGCCTTGCAGCGCCCGAAGCGATTCTTCGGCGCGGCGCGCAACATCGAGGAGGGCGGAAGTCTGACCATCATCGCGACCGCGCTCATCGACACCGGGTCGCGCATGGACGACGTCATCTTCGAGGAGTTCAAGGGCACGGGTAACTCCGAGATTCATCTCGACCGCAGGCTTAGCGACAAGCGCCTGTTCCCGGCCATCGACCTCCAGCGTTCGGGCACGCGCAAGGAAGAGCTGCTCATCTCGAAGGAAGACCTCAACCGCATCTGGGTGATGCGCAGGGTTCTGAACCCGCTCTCGCCCGTCGAGCAGATGGAGGTCGTCCTCGAACGTCTCGGCAAGACCAAGTCGAACGCCGACTTCCTCGCCTCGATGCAAACTTAGCACTCAGCGGTCAGCGGTCAGCAATTAGCTTTAACTCCGATTTCCGGCTGAGTGCTGATTGCTGACCGCTGACCGCTTTTTTGTCACTTGTCACTCGTCACTGCTTTCGATAGTATTGCCCCCACCTAGTTTTACCAGCTCGTTTGAACGTCTCCTCGTGGGGCGGAGTGTATCAAAGAAGAGGGATTTTGCTGCGCGTCGCGTTGCTCACGTCAGAAGCCGTGCCCTACGCCAAGACGGGGGGTCTGGGCGACGTTTCGGGCGCGCTCCCGAAGGCGCTTAACGCCTCTAAGGAGGCCGACGCCTGCATCATCCTCCCGCTCTACGACGAGACGAAGCGTGAGCTTCTCCGAGAGCAGCCGGTCTTTGAAAACCTCGACGTGGAGTGGCTCGGCGGCGTGCGGCGCACGTGGGTCTGGTACAGCGAGGCGGCCGGCGCGCCCTCCTTCTTCATCGACGCGCCCGAGTATTTCATGCGCGGCGGGATTTACGGCTTTCGCGACGACCACGAGCGTTTCGCCTTCTTCTGCCGCGCCGCGCTCGCCCTGATGGGCCG
>DASUNL010000393.1:0-3934 GCA_036277175.1 Pyrinomonadaceae bacterium
GGAGGAGACCGCGTCCGCGCCCGCCGCCGAGCCGACGCCCGACGAGCAGGCGGGCAACGGCGCGTCGGGCGCGGCCGACGAGGTCGTCCGCCGCTTCCTCTACGAGAAGGAGGGCGAGACGCCCATCGACGGCGACTGGCAGCGCGTCGAGACCGAGGCGCGCGCCGCGCTCGAACGCGAGCCAGACAACAAACAGCTCCGCGCGCAGTCGCTTCTCGCCGAGGGGCAGGTCGCGTTCCTTCGCGGCGACCACGCCTCGGCCCTCGTCTCCTTCAACAAGTCAGTCCTCGCCGACCCCGAATACGTCGCCGCCCACTACGCGCTCGGCAACGCCTACCTCGCCACCAACCAGCCGGCCGAGGCTTTCAAGTCGTACCAGCGCGCGGCGAACATCAACAAAGACCTCGTCGTCGCCCTGCGCGGGATGGGCGACGCGCTGACGAAACAGGGGAAGAGCCGCGAGGCGGCGCAGTACTACAGCCGCGCCAAGAGCTTCGGCCAGCCGCTTCCGACCAACACGGGACTCGTCGCCGCGCGAGACTTGAAGAAGCGCAAGCGTTGGGCCGAGGCCGTCCGTCAGTTCGAGGAGGTCGCGCGCGCCGAGCCTTCGTCCGAAGTCTTCGTCGACATCGGCGACTGCTACGTCGGCCTTGAGCAACCCCTGAGCGCCTCGAAGGCTTACCTGAAGGCGATTGAGCTTGACCCGAAGTCGGCCGTCGCGCACCACCGCTACGCCGAGGTGATGTTCAAGCTGCGCGAATACGCATCGGCGATGGAGTCTTACGAGCGCGCGCTCGCGCTCGACACGACGGGCGCGACGTTTAACCGCAAGCAGGCGCGCGAGCGCGCCAACGAGGCCGCCAAAAAACTCGGCCTGCGGAAAGACAACTGAAGAGACAAAAACGTCGATAACTTCAAAGCCGGAGTTTTAAGTCTGCAAAGACAAAGTTAAGTCTGCCCCGCTCGAAGCGAAAGGGAAGGAGGCAGCCGCAATGAAAATCCCAACGACGCCGCACGTGCCCGCCGTAGGCCCGCGCCCGTCCGACGACGCGAACAAACCCTCGGCGCGCAAGAGCGCGTCGAGCGCCGACGCGACGCACGCGGACGAACCGGCCGAGAGCGCGGGCGCGGCGGGGCGCGACTTCGCCAGCGTGCTCGAAGAGGTCGCGCGCCCGCGCGAGCGCACGGCGACGAAGGACGAAGGCGAGGGCGAACAGTTCGAGTCGAAGTCGCGCGAGAGCGTCGAGGGCGAACCCGAAGCGCGCCGTCGCGAGGGGCGCGAAGGCGGCGAAGGCTCGGACACGAAGGGCGGCGGCGGCTTCGACCAGCGCGGCGGCGTCCGCGAAGTCCTGCCCGCGCAGGGCGAGGCGGGCGCGCGCTCCATCCTCCACATCGCCGACCTCGAACGCATCGTCTCGGCCGTCCGCGCGCAGACGCTCGCGGGCGGCGCGCGCGAAATCACCATCGAACTGCGCCGCTCCGTGCTCGAAGGGTTGAAGGTCAAGCTGAGTCTTGACGGCGCGGGGCGCGTCGCGGCCGAGCTCATCGCCGCGAGTGAGCGCGTGCGCGCGCAACTCGACGCGCGCACGGGCGAGCTTGCGGAAATCCTGCGCTCGCGCGGGGTCAACCTCGCGTCGCTCTCGACGAGCGTCGGCGCGGACGCCTCAGGCCAGAACGCGCGCGGCGCGCAAGACTTCGGCGCGGTCGCCGCCGCCGCCAACACGACGACGCGCGACGCGCACCTCGACGCGGCGGACGAAGGCGACGACGCGAGCGTCGTCGACGACGGCACAACCTATCGAGCCTGAAGCGCGCGGCGCGTTTGAACTTATCGGGCGACGCTCCCCGGCTCTCGCGCCGTCGAGAGTTCGGCGGGCGTCGCTCTCAAGCGAAACTCCACACCCCGAATGCCAGTCGAGCGCGGCATCAAGTCAGAGCCGGTCGAAACGCCGGAGACAAGTGGCCCTGAGACGGGCGCGGAACTCTCCGACCCGTTCGCCGTCGACCTCTTCGCGGCGAGCAGGCCAGCGGCCGACGCCGCGCGCGGCGGCGGTGAAGTGACTCTCCGCGACGAAGACTCGGTCGCGCCCGCGCTCCGCGAGACCCTGCCGGGCGTGGCGTGGCACGCTTCGCTCCCGCAAATCTCGCGCGAGGAGGCGCGACGCTCCGCGCTCGTCTCGGCGCTCCCGCCCACACTCTCGGCCGACGCACGCGCCGCGCTCGCGCGCGCCATCGCACGCCTCGCGCGCGCCGAGTCGAACGAGGTTCGGCTCGACGTGCTCGGCACGCGCGAGGCTTCGCTCTCGGAGTTCGCGCCGCCGCCTGCGAGTGTCGTTTCGCAGACGCGCACGGCCGCGCCGCGCCTCTTCCTGACCTTCGGCGTCGAGCCGGAGGGCGGGCGCGTCACGGCCGCGCTCGACGCGGAGTTCGCGGCGGCCATCGTCGACCGTCTGCTCGGCGGCGAAGGGGCGCACGCCGCACCCTTACGCCCGCTCTCGAACACGGAGCGCACGGTCGTCGAGTTCTTCTGCCTGTCGGCCGTGCGCGAGCTGAACGCTCTGGCGGGCGAGCCCCTGTTGCGTCTTGAGTCGACGGGCACGGAAATACACGGCGCGGGCGTCGAGCCGGACGCGGCGCGCGTGTTGGTGACGACGGTGCGACTCGCGCTCGGGCAGACCGTCGGGCTTGCGCGTCTCGTCTTCGACGACGCGGCGCTCGCCGCCTTGGACGTCGCGGCGAACCCTTTGCTCGCGCGCGCGCGCGGCCGCGCCAACTCCAAGCTCGACGCATACGCGCGCGTCGCGGCCGACGTGCCGTTGCGACTCGTCTTAGGCGAGACGCAGCTCACGGCGTCCGACCTCGCCGAGCTTGAGCGCGGCGACATCGTCATCGTCGAGCGCGCGTCGGCGGGCGTCGGCGCGGGCCGCGTCGCGGGTCGGCTCAACGTGCGCGCGGGCGCGGGTCGCGGGTTCGTCGTCGAGGGCGGCGCGGTGGCGTCGGCGTCGCGCGGCGCGGGAGGCGTGGGCGTGGGTGAGGCGGCGTCGCTCGCGCTCGTCGTCGAGTCGGTTTCGGGCGGCGAGGACGCGCGCGAGGAAGGCGAGAGGGTTGATATGGAAGACGAAGGACGGAATGAAGGCGGCACGGCCGAGGGCGCGGCCGCGCTCGAAGGACTTTTGCTGACGCTGCACGTCGAGCTTCCGGCGCGGCGCATCAGTCTCGAAGAGCTTTCGCGCCTGCGCGCCGGGCAGGTGCTCGAACTCGGCTGCCGGCCGACCGACCCCGTCGAGTTGGTGGCCGACGGTCGCCGCGTCGCGTCGGGCGAACTCGTCGACATCGAGGGGCGGCTCGGCGTGCGCGTCACGCGCCTGCTCGGGTGAGACAAACGAGATGCTGACGGCCTTCTCAAATTTCGTGGCGGCGTGGATGCAGGACGCGACCTTCGACGCGGGCGGCGGCGACGGCGGGCTGAGCTTCTTCATGATGCTCGTCCAGACCATCTTCGCGCTCGGCCTTGTCTGCGGGCTGGCCTACGTCGTCTTCCGTTGGGTTCTGCCGCGACTGAACGCCGTCCGCCCGTCGGGCGGGATGATTCGCGTGGTCGAGCGCGTCGGGCTTGACGCGCGCAAGAGTCTCTACGTCGTCGAGGTCGCGGGCCGATGGCTTTTCGTCGCCTCGTCGGAAGCGGGCGTGCAGGTGTTGAGCGAACTCGACGCGACGACGGCCGAGGAGGCGGCGCGCGAGGCCGAGCGCCTGCGGCCGACCTTCGGCTCGGACGCGGCGGCCCTGCGCGGCGCGTTCGCCGACCGGCTCGGGCGCGTGATTAACCGGAAGGGGGGCGGACAATGATGAGACTCAAACCCGCACGACTAGCGTCGGCCTCGGCGCGGCGAGCTTTAGCCGCCGCCGCCGCCGTGACCGCCGTTCTCATCTACCT
>DASUNL010000394.1:0-2298 GCA_036277175.1 Pyrinomonadaceae bacterium
CTTAAACTGAATCGCGATTTCGGTGACGCGCTTCGGCATGCGCTTGCCCGAGCGGACGTAGAAGGGCACGCCCGACCAGCGCCAGTTGTCGAAGTACATCGTGAGCATCGCGTAAGTGTCGGTCGCCGAGTCGGGCGCGACGTCTTTCTCCTCGCGGTAGCCGACGACCTGTTTGCCCGCGACCGACCCCGCGCCGTACTGCCCGCGCACGCACTCGTCGCGGACGCGCTCCGGCGTGAAGGGGCGCGCGGCCTGCATCGCCTTGACCTTTTCGTCGCGCACGTCGTTGGGCCGAAGCGTCGCGGGCGGCTCCATCGTCACGAGCGATAAGAGTTGAAAGACGTGGTTCTGAATCATGTCGCGCACGACGCCGGCCCGTTCGTAGTAGCCGCCGCGACCCTCGACGCCGACCGTCTCGGCGTTCGTAATCTGCACGTGGTCTATGTACTGCCGAGTCCACAGAGGCTCGAAGATGCCGTTGGCGAAGCGGAAGACGAGGAGGTTCTGGACGGTCTCTTTGCCGAGGTAGTGGTCGATGCGGTAGACCTGCGACTCGTCGAGGTATTCGAGGACGTGTCGGTTCAACTCGCGCGCGCTCTCCAAGCTCGTGCCGAAAGGCTTCTCGACGATGACGCGCCGCCAAGGCCCGCCTTCCTGCTTCACCAACCCGGCCTCGCCGAGGTTTTTCACGGTGTCGGCGAAAAGCTCGGGCGCGACCGAGAGGTAAAAGAGCCGGTTGCCCTCCGTGCCGCGCTCGCGCTCGACCTGTTCGAGCAACTCCTTAAGCGTTGGGTAAAGTGCCGGGTCGCGCAGGTCGGCCGGGAGATAGTAGAGCGCGCTGGCGAACGAGTCCCAAACTTCATCGTCCAACGTTTCAGACTCGGTGAACTCGACGACCGCCTCGCGCATGCGCTCGCGGAACTCTTCGGTCGTCATGTCCGTGCGCGCGAGTCCCACGACGGCGAACTCGGCCGGGAGCAGACGCTCTTGGACGAGGCGGTAAAGTGCGGGGATGAGTTTACGGCGCGCGAGGTCGCCGGTCGCGCCGAAGATGACGACGGCGACGGGGCCGCCCGTCCGTTCGAGCCGCATCCCGGCGCGCAGCGGGTTCTCCTCTGACTTTTTCATCGTGGGCCAGCGCCAATGTAAAACTAAAGGCCGCGCTTTAACAAGGTGCTACGCCGAGAGGCGGCGCGAAAACGTGTGCCTCCGTCAAAGTTTTCTGATAGACTCCCGCGCAATCAAAGGTTTTACCTCGCCGGCCTCAGACCCTCTCGTCCGCACTCACGCGGCGCGCCGACTCGGGACACGCTCAAAGGGCAATCAACTTTCCTTTCTCACGCGGCTGCGGGCTCGCCACCCTTCGAGGAGGATGCACCTTTATGAATCTCGCAATCTTGACCAACGGCGGCGACACATGCGCCCTCAACGCTTCGGTCGAGGCCATCCGCCGCGAGACGCGACGCATCGGCTATTCGAGAATCATCGGCGTCCGCGGCGGCTACCACGGCCTGCTCTACAAGAACTACACGAGCCTCGACTCGGCCATCGACGAGCGGCGCGGCGGGAGCGTCCTCCGCAGCCTGCGCGAGAGCCCCGTCTCGTTCATCGACGGCAAGTATCGAATCGACCCCGCCAAGGTCGACAAGATGGTCGAGACGCTGGAGGAGCTGGAGATCGACGCGCTGGTGGTTATCGGCGGCGACGGCACACTGCAAGCGACGAAGATTTTTCACGAGAGCGTCCAGAACCGATACCGCTTCAAGATCATGGGCTTCCCCAAGACTATCGACAACGACATCCGCACCAAGACCCACTTCGAGGGCATCGAGGTCGCGCTCTGCCCCGGCTACCCGACGGCCGCCCGCAAGATTCTCAAAGTGGCCGAGGACATCCGCACCACCGCCACGAGCGCGCAGAGGGTCTTCGGCATCGAGACGATGGGTCGCGACGCGGGCTGGCTGGCGGCGGCGGCCGTCGGCGGCGGCCCCGACATGGTGCTCATCCCCGAAGTCCCCCTCGACAAAGTCGTGAAGCGGAGGCTCGTCGAGCGGACGAGGAAACTGTTCGAGGACTTTCTCCACGTCGTCATCGTCGTCTCCGAAGGGAGTCAGTGGACGAACAACAAAGGCGAGATCGTCAGAATCAGCAACAGCCAGTTCGGGCCGCGCAAACTCGGCGGCGTGGTGAACACCGTGATGAAGTTCATCGAGCGGGAATTGAGCAAGGACTTCGACGCGGCAAAGCCGTTCGGCGTGCGCCCGCATCACACGGACTACACGCCGCGCGCCGGGTCGC
>DASUNL010000395.1:0-5767 GCA_036277175.1 Pyrinomonadaceae bacterium
ACACGAATACGAAGATGAACCCGCCGCTACGGAGCCGCGAGCACGTCGAGGCGATTCTGGAAGCGTTGCGCGACGGGACGATTGACGCCGTCGCGACCGACCACGCGCCGCACCACTCGGACGAGAAGGCTTTGGAGTTCGACCACGCGCCGTTCGGCATCACGGGGCTTGAGACGGCCGTCGGACTCGCGCTCGACCGCCTCGTCCACACCGGCGTCATCGGCCTCGAACGCCTCGTCGAACTCTTCTCCGTCAGCCCGTCTCGCATCTTCAACCTCGAAGGTCGCGGGACTCTTCGGCCCGGCGCGCACGGCGACGTGACCATCCTCGACCCCGAGCTGCGCTGGACGTTCGACGCCTCGCGCTCGAAATCAAAGAGCCGCAACACGCCCTTCGACGGCTGGACGTTCCACGGCGCTCCCGTCGCCACCATCGTCTCCGGCCGCATCGTCTACCGGCGCGAAGAAGAGAAGCACACAGCGTTCAGCAGTCAGCATTCAGCTTAAAAGCATCAACACGCCGAACGGGTCAGCACCGCCCTCGCCGCGTTCTAAAAGCTGAGTGCCGAAAGCTGAATGCTGACTGCTAAAAAATAAAAGAGGCCCGGCGCGCTCTCCCCTTCGCGCCGGGCCTCCTTTGAACGGTCGCTCACTTACGTCTTGACAGGGGCGACCGAACTCGTTTGAGAAACTGTCGGGAGCCCGCACGCGCTCTCCCCTTCACATGCGGGCTCCCTCCGCACCGACAACCGCTTGGTTGCCGATACCCTGTGAACCTTAGCGCGTGCTGCGCGGCAGTGACACGCTGCGGTTCAAAATCACTCCGAACTCAGTACCCGACTTGACCTCGGCCTCGCGCTCACGCTCGAAGACGCGACCGGCCGTGCCGAGTCCGCCGCCGATGATCGCGCCGATGCCAGCGCCCCGGCCGCCGCCGGCAATCGCGCCGATGAGCGCGCCGGCCGCCGCGCCGCCGCCGATGAAGACCGCGTCGCGCCTGCGGTTGCTGCGGCCCGAGACCGTGCCCTCGTTGTCGGAGTTCACGTCGTCAGCCTGAAGGCTCGCGAGCGAGCCGTTGATGGCGTAGCGGACGCCGTTAGGCAGTTGAACTTGATTGAAGCTGACGGCGATGTTGCCCGGCGAGCGGCGGCCGGCGCGCGTCACGGAAGTCACGCGGCCGAAGACTCTGCTCCCAACCGGAATCACTTCAACGCCGCTCGAACCGCCGTAGACCGGCTCGGTCACGTTCGTCGAGAAGCGGTCGCCGACGCGCGCCGTCTTGGAACTCATCTCCTCGTTCATGCGGACGCGGATGACCGTGTCGGCGGGAACGGTGTAGAAGGTCGGCCGGGGCGGAGTCGTGCGCGTCGTGCGCGTCCCTCGGCGGAGTCGCGGGCGTCGCGTCTGCGCGAAGGTCGGGACGACCGTCCCGACGAGCAGTGCCAGAAGAATCAGTATGCTGACGGCGCGCCTCGCCGAATTGCCTTGAGCTTTTTTCATCATCGTCTCCCTCTCCGTCTATGACGTTTGGCCCGGCCTCGTCGGGCGGCGAATCCGTCGCACTAGCAATGGCAACGTGCGTGCCAGAGGGTGCGTGCGGCGGGCCGGGGTAGTTAACGCCTGTTATTTATCCACTTATGAGAGATAAAGCAAGCGACGCGGGCGAAGCGCGCGCCGTTGCGTAAACGATAAGCGCGACGAAGTATGCGCGTTGCACTATATCGTGTGCGGGCCGCGCGCGCGGGAGAAGTAATAAAGCGAAGTCTTCGTCTGAAGTAATGCGGCGAACGTTTCAGTGTGGGCGGGCGGGCCGATTTTGGTGTAAGCTTGGCGCTCAAATCCAATCGCCATCAGTGAAGAGCGTTCCATCTTTGCAAGAGGAGATTTCAGACATGAGCACACCCGCACCGACGCAGGAAGCCTCGCAGAACCAATTGCCGCGCATCAACGACCCCGCCCCCGAGTTCGACGCCAAGTCGACGCACGGCCAGCTCAAGCTCGCCGACTTCAAGGGCAAGTGGGTCGTCCTGTTCTCGCACCCGGCCGACTTCACGCCCGTCTGCACGACCGAGTTCGTCGAGTTCGCCAAACGCTCCGACGAGTTCAAGCAGCGCAACGCGCAGCTCATCGGGCTCTCGGTCGATTCCGTCACGGCGCACATCGCTTGGATACGCAACATCGAAGACCACTTCAACGTCAAGATTGATTTCCCCGTCATCGCCGACCTCGACACGAAGGTCGCGCAACGCTACGGGCTGATTCACCCGGCGGCCTCCGAGACGGCCACCGTCCGCGCCGTCTTCATCATTGACCCGAACCAGAAGGTGCGCGCGCTCATCTACTACCCGATGACGTGCGGCCGCAATATCGACGAGGTGCTGCGCGCGCTCGACGCCCTTCAGACGGCCGACGAGAATGCATGCGCGACGCCCGCCAACTGGCAACGCGGCGAGCAGGTCATCGTGCCGCCGCCGCAGACGACCGAGGATGCAGAGAAGCGCATGACGACGCCCGGCTACGAAGTCACCGACTGGTACTTCTCCAAGCGCAGCCTCGACAAGCAGAGTTAACTCGGCGGTCAGAACTTAAACGCGAGCAGACGCGATGAGCGACGACGAGAGGGAACTGAGGCCGGCGACGCAGGTCGTCCACGCGGGCGAGCGCATGCCCGCGCCGGCCGGCGCGCCGACCGCCACGCCCGTCTACGCGACGACGACCTTCACCTACGCGACGATGCGCGAGATGGATGAAGTCTTCGCGGGCGCGCGCGAGGGGCACGTCTACACGCGCCACGGCAACCCGACCGTCGACGCGCTCGAAGAGGCCGTGCGCGCTCTCGAAGGCGGCCGCCGCTCGGTCGCCTTCGCCTCGGGGATGGCGGCGCTTCACGGCGCGCTCGTCGCCTGTGAGCTTCGGCCGGGCACAAGCGTCCTCGCCTCGCAAGACCTCTACGGCGCGACGGCCACGCTCCTCGCGGAGGTCTTCGCCCCGTTCGGCGTCAAGACCGAGACGTGCGACTTCGGTGATGCCGAGCGTTTGCGCGCGCTCGCGCGTGAGTTGCGTCCCCGCGTCCTCATCGCCGAGACGATTTCTAACCCTCTGCTGCGCGTCTGCGATGTGGAGCAGACGGCCGCCGTCGCGCGCGAAGCGGGCGCTCGCCTCGTCGTCGATAACACGTTCGCCACGCCGTTGCTCTGCCGCCCGCTCCGACACGGCGCGGACTTCGTCGTTCACAGCGCGACGAAATTCTTGGGCGGTCACGGCGACGCGACGGGCGGGCTGGTCGTCGCGCGCGAAGAGGAAGACGGCGCGCGCCTCTACCGCGCGATGAAGCTGGCGGGCGGAATTCTCGGCGTCTGGGAGGCGCACGAAATCCTGCGCGGCATCAAGACGCTCGCGGTGCGCTTGGAGTGCCAGTGCGAGAACGCGCGTCTGCTCGCCGAACGCCTCGCGGGCCACGAGCGCGTCGCGCGCGTCCACTACCCGACGCTCGAACAGAGGGAACTCGCCGCGCGCGTGCTCGGCGGGCAGATGGGCGGCGCGCTGGTCACCTTGGAGTTGAAAGAGGCGACGCGCGAGGCGGCCTTCCGCTTCATGGACGCGCTCCGTTTGTGCGTGCGCTCGACGAGCCTCGGCGACGTGTTCACGGGCGTCCTCCACCCGGCGACGGCCTCGCACCGCGAGCTCGCGCCCGAGCGGCGACGCGCTCTCGGCATCACGGACGGCGTCGTGCGCGTCTCCGTCGGCCTCGAAGACATCCGCGACATCGTCACGGACATCGTCCGCGCTCTCGAAGCGTAAACTTCAGATTTAACACGGGAGGACGAATAAGCTTATGGAAGAGATGACGGCGAGCGAGTTGAAACGACGCCTCGACGCGGGCGACGACATACAAATCATCGACGTGCGCGAACCCGGCGAGTACGACGTGGCGCGCATCCCCGACTCGAAGCTGATTCCGCTCGGGCAGGTCGTGGGCCGCATGGGCGAAATCGAGGAGGGGCGCGAGACGGTCGTCCATTGCAAGGGCGGAGTCCGGAGCGCCAAGGCCATCGAGGCTCTGCAACGCGCGGGCTTCACGGGCCGCCTCGTCAACCTGAAGGGCGGCATCTCCGCGTGGTCGGACGAGGTTGACCCGAGCGTGCCGAAGTACTGAACAAGTCAAGAGTAGAAAGGTAAAAGGCAAAAGTGAGAAGGCGCATCGCCTCTTCACTTCTGCCTTTTTACTTTTACCTTTGCCTTCCGACGCTACTGCGTCGGTCGCTTAAGAGCCGGACGCGGCCTGCTGTCCGCGACCCTCGCCCTGTCCGAGGTAGCGCGGGAGCAACTCCTTGGCGCGTTGCGCGCGCCGCGTGTTCTCCTGCTTCACCTCGCCGAAGAACTGCGCCAGCTCGTGGTCGCCGCTCTCCTGCGCGTCCTTGATGTACATGTCAATCGTCTCCGCGCCTTGCAGCGAGTGGTAGACGATGCTGACGAGGTTGTAGACGACATCGCGAGTTCCGGTGTCCCCCTGACTTTCGGGCATGTTTGTTCCACCTTTCAAAAAAGAGGTTAAGGGTTGAGGGGGATTGTCGCCTCCGAATTCTATGAAGCGGCGGGCGGATGGTCAAGACGCGCGCGCCGTGAGGGCGCGCAAGAAGTTCGAGGGGGCGCGTTCAAAGGGCGGGAGACGCCAATCCCGCTCTCCGGCGCGACGGGAAAAACCCTCCCCCGTCGGTGCCGGAGAGCTAAGGCGGAGGGCGACGGGTTAAGAGCGAGTTTCCCGTCGCCCTCTGTCTTCGAGCGCGCGAGGCTGTAGCCTCCGGCGCACCTTTGAGTCGAAGCTGCGGCGAGGCTTCGCGACAACACTCTTCCCGAATCTTTCACGAGAGAGGAAGGGACGAAAGACAATGGGGCGCAACAACAACACACGGATTCGCAAGACCTACGCGGCGGCCGCACTTCTTCTGCTCGCGGCGGCCGCGCTCTTTCACGGACTGCTCTCGCCCTCGGCAGCGGCGAGCGTCCACCTCGACGACGAGGACGACTACGCCCGCGAGACTTTCCAGATTGCCGGGCGCGTCAGCGACCTGCGCGGACAACCGCTCTCGGGCGTGCGCGTCACGCTCGGCGGCGCGCGCGCCGCGCGCGTCTACACCAACCGCGAAGGCGAGTACCGTTTCGCGAACCTCGCGGGGGGCGTCACCTACCGCGTCACGGTCTCGAAGTCTGACTACTCGTTCGACCCGCCGTCGTTCGTCTTCCGCCGCCTCGACGACGACGAGTTCCCGGAGCACACGGCGACCGTCACGACGGCGAGCATCAGCGGGCGCGTCACGGACTTCGCCGGCCGCGCCGTGCGCGACGCGACGGTCACACTCAGCGGCGCGCGCTCGGTGACGGTGAGCACCGACGACGAAGGCTTCTACCGCTTCTACCGCCTGCCGGCCGGCGAGCACTACCGCGTCACTGTCACGAAGGGCGGCCTGCGCTTCCTTGAGCCGTCGCGCGTCTTCGACGAACTCGAAGGCCACCGCACGGCTGACTTCGAGGGCGCGCGCGTCCACGCCATCTTGGGACAGGTGTTGCTCGGCGGGCGCGGCCTGCGCGACGTGACGGTCAGGCTAACGGGCCGGGGCGTCAAGCAGACGGTGCAGACGGACGGGGCGGGCTACTTCTCCTTCAACGACCTACCCGGCGGCACGAGCTACACGCTCACGGCCTCGAAGCCGGGCGTCACGTTCAGCCCTTCGAGGCAGACCTTCAGCCTGAGCGGCGACGTGCGCGTC
>DASUNL010000396.1:0-3213 GCA_036277175.1 Pyrinomonadaceae bacterium
ACGCTTCCGGTCACACCAGAGCTTAGAAGTTCAGTTTCAGGCCGAACTGGAACTGGCGCGCGTCGAAGGCGGCGGTCGGGCGTGAGAAGTAGCGGCCCGAGCCGTCGCGTTTGTTGAAGGCGTTGACGTCGTCGAAGCGCGGGCTGGCCGCCGCTTGGTTGAAGCGGTTGAACATGTTGAAGCCCTCGGCGATGACTTCGAGCCGCAGACGCTCGCCGAAGCGTATGGTTCGCGCCACGCGAAGGTCGAGCGAAGAATAGCTCTCGGTGATGCCTCGGTTGCGGCCCAACGTGCCCGAAGAGAACGGCGCGGGGATGATGAGCGTCCCGTCGGCCGCGACGCTCGGGCGGTCGGTCTGCCCCGTCAGGTCGAGGTTCGTGTCGACACCCGTCAGGATGTTGAAGGGTCGGCCAGAAGAGATTTCAAAAATCGGCGCGATGATGAAGTCGGCCAAGAGGCGTCGGACGCCGCTCCCTGAAGTGCGCCATTCGCCCGGCGACGCCAAGACGCCGCTAAAGACGAAGCGGTGGCGCTGGTCGAAGAGCGAGTCGGCGCGCTCAAGGTCAAGCCGGTTCGCGTCCTGCGGGATGAGGAGCGTCTGCAAGTCCGACGAGTCGTCAATCGAGTGCGACCAAGTGTAAGAGGCGAGGAACTGGAAGTTGTTGGCGAAGCGCCGTTTCAACTCGAAGTTCCCGGCGTGGTAGACGGAGTTGCCGTCGGAGAGTTGCGCGTTGATGTCGCCGAAGGTCGAGACGAAGCCGGGGCGCGCGAGCGTGCCCGCGCCGGTGATGGCCGCGTTAAAGACTGCGGGCGTGAGCGCCGGGTTCAAGGACTGGACGAAGAAGTAGTTCGGCCCCGACGGGCGGAAGAGGTTGGCCGCGAACGGCTGCACGACGCCGCCGCGCGTCGTCACCGAGACGAGGCCCGGAATCGGCTGCGCGACGATGTTCGAGCAGGCCGCAGGCGAGAGCGTCAGCACCTCGGTCGTGTTGACGGGCTGGCGGTTCATGCAGCGCACGAAGTTCGAGATGAGCGTCTGGACGTTCGGCGCGTTGAGGTTGGTCGGTCGCGGCAGGTGGTGCGCGCCGACGAACAGATAGCTCGCCGTCAGTGACATGTTCTCCGAGAGCTTCCGCTCCAAGGTCACGTTGCCCTGATTCGCGTAGGCGTACTCGAAGTTGGTCGCCACGGGCAGCGAGAACGGGAGGAACGGGCCGAAGCCGGGGAACGTCTGGTCGTTGAAACGCTGGCGGCCGAACTGGTAGTCAGTCCCGGCGGCGACGCCCGGCGTGCGGAAGCCCGGCGGCAGCGCCGCGCAGACGGGCGAGCCTTGGCCCGTGCAGACCGTGCCTTGGAAGATTTGCACGGCGTTCAAAGAGGCGGTCGGCGCGGGGCTGCCTGCGAGGGCGACGAACTGTTGCTGCTGCACGTTGTCGGCGATGTCGGAGTTAAAGCCGATAGCGAGAAGCGGGTGGTCGTAGAAGATTCCGAAGGCGGCGCGCAAGACAGTGTTGCCGTCGCCCTTCAAGTCCCACGCCATGCCGATGCGCGGCGCGATGTTGTTCTTGTCGCGCGGGAAGCCCTGCTGGATGCCGAAGGCGTCGTAGACGGCCTGCGTCGAGGAGGCCGGGACGGCGATGCCGGTCAGCGGGTCGCGGAAGTCAATCGGCGCAAGCTGTTTGGTAATCTCGTAGTCGTAGCGCACGCCGTAGTTCAAGGTGAAGTTCGGGCGAAGCTTCCAAGAGTCCTGCGCGAAGACCGAGAGCGGGCGGTTGCTGAGTTGGCTGCCCGGATTGCCGAACCCTTGGACGTAGTTTCCGGGGAAGCCGATGCCGTACTGCTGGACGGGCGTGAAGTCGGGCGGCGCGAGCGTGCCGAGCGTGGGGAACGCGCCGAACGTATTGGCCGATTGTCCGCCGAAGTTGTAGAGGCCCGCGAAGTTCAGCTCGAAGATGGCGTCAATCGAAATCAAGTTGACGTCGCCGCCGAACTTGAAGGTGTGATTGCCCGCGACCCACGTCAGGTTGTCGGCGAACTGGTAGCGGTTCTCCGTGCGCAGGACGGGCGAGAAGAGTTCGCGCCCGATGAAGGCCGTGCCCGAGATGTTGAAGGCGACGGCGTCGCCGTTCTGCGACTTAAAGGTCGCGCGGCGTTGGCCGAACTGGAAGCGTCCCTCGTTGACCATGGTCTGCGAGAGCGTCGAGGTCAGGGTCGAAACGAAGACGGTGTCGCGCAAGGTCTGAATGCCCGTGCGCGAAAAGTCGTTCTGGCCGAGCGCCTGATTCTGCGACTCGACCTGTATGCCCGTGATGTCCGACGGGTTGTAGCCGACGCGGAACGTCATGTTGTGCGCGTCGTTAATCTTGTGATCGATGCGCAGGGACGTAAACGTCGTGTCCTCCGCAATCGGGAAGACGCGCTGCAAGTTGAGGAGCGGGCGGAAGGCGATGGGGCTGATGGGGACGGGCGCGCCCGTCAGGATGAAGCGCGGGCCGACGATCTGTCCTGCGGGTACGCCGAGCGTGCCGCCCGGACTGCGCAAGGGGTTGAAGCCCGTCAGCGCGGTGTTACCGCCCGAAGAGGCGAGCGTCGCGTAACTGATGGCGGCGGTGGTGAGCGCCTGTGCGGTCGCAATCTGTCCCGCGCCGGCGGCGGCCGCGGCCTGTTGGAGTAGCGCGTTGACGTAAGTCGCCTGCGCCGAAGTGATGCGCGTGAAGGTCTGCGTACCGAGGCCGGGAATCGGAATCGTGACGCTACTGTTTAAGCCCTGCGTCACGTCGCTCGTGAAGAAGCCCGACTCCTGACGCCGCCTCTGCTCGAAGGCGAAGAAGGCGAACGTCTGGTCGCGGTTGAGCGGCCCGCCGATGGTCGCGCCGTACTGCGCGCGCGTGAACGGGGCTTTCTTGCCGGGGTCGCCGTCGATGATGGGCGCGAAGGCGTTGCGCGCCTGAATCGACTTGTGGCGGATGAAGCCGAAGACGTTGCCGCGCACCTCGTTCGTGCCCGACTTGGTGACGACGTTGACGACGCCGCCCGCCGTGCGGCCGAACTCCGGCGCGAACGAGTTGGTGACGACTTGGAACTCCTGCACCGCTTCCTGCGAGACCGTGCTGCGCGCGGCGTTGACGGAGTTGTCCGTGTTGTCAGCGCCGTCGACTTGGACGAGGTTCGAGCGCCCGCGCTGGCCGCCGAAGTTGAGGCCCGACGTGGGGG
>DASUNL010000397.1:0-3084 GCA_036277175.1 Pyrinomonadaceae bacterium
GCGCGAGTTGGTGCGCGCCGAGACGGCCGCGCGCCAAGTGATGCGTCTCGCGGGCGAGCGGCAGACGCAGTTTCTTACGGACTACTACAACGCGCGCGCCCTTGAGTTGATTAACGCCCTGCGCGCCGACGCGGGGCGCGCGGGCGTGAAATTGCCGGCCGAGGCGGTCGTCGAGACGCGCGTCGCGCCGGGCACGACGCCGGCCGCAGTGTTGCGCGAAGGCTCGCCCGCGACCCCGCCGAGGGTCGTCCCTCCGGGCACGATTACCCGCACGCCGCCGAGCGCCTTGACTCTTGCGCCGCCGAGCGCGTTGCGCGCCATGCCGGCGGCGATGACGAAGAGGGCCGTCGAGGGGCCGACCGTCCGCGCCTTCGTCTACGACCCGGTGGCGTTCGCGGCCGAGACGGGCGTGGAAGAGTGGACGAAGCTCGCTGCGCTCTACGGGCCGGACGCGCGCCTCGACGCGGCGAGCCTCGCGCTCCTGCGCCGTCACAACCCTTACGTCGCGGCCGAAGGCGGCGCGGGCGACGTGGCGGCGAGTGAGCGGCTCGCGCGCGTCGTGCGCAACTTCGAGTCGCGGATGGCGCTCGACACCGTGCGCAACGAGTACCTGATGCGCCCGCGCCTGCTGCGCTGGTTCATCGAAGGCGCGTCGCGCGTCGGCGTCGAGCAGTTGAACGCGCGCGTCTACGCCGAGCTGTTCCTGACGCCCGACTCAGACCCTTGGCTTGGCCTCCTCGCGCCCGACACCTACTCAGCCATCGAGGGCGACGGCGTCCGCCGCACGAGATAAGAAAAGTGGCGAGTGACGAGTGACGAGGGAGCGTTCAGCGTTCAGCCGTCAGCACTCAGCTTTGATAGAGCGGACGAGAGATTGTGTTAAATCGCGGGTGCGCCTGTGCGGCGGCGGAGGCCGTTAGCTGAGTGCTGAACGCTGAACGCTGAACGCTGAACGCTCCCTCGTCACTCGCCACTGCTCTGCGGTGTTTATTCGGCCAGCGTGCCGACGTAGCCGTCCGCGCGGAGCAGGCCGCGCAGAGAAGAGTAAGGCAGTCGGACGACGTAATAGCCTTCCGCGTAAGAGCCGACTTCGTAAGGGTCGAAGATGATGACGAGTCCCGACTCGGAGGGGAAGAAGGTCGCGTCGCCCGACAGCACCTCGGCGACCGCCCCTTGCTGGTCTTCGTAGATGTCTTCAAAACCGAGCCTGCGCTTCTGCCGCGCGATGTCGTCGGCGCAGAGGCGCGCGACCGTGCTCATGTAGTTCGAGCCGGGGCGGAACAGGTCTGCGAGCTTCACCTCCCGGTCGTTCTTCAAATCGTAGTTGAACGAGTACGAAGCGTGCCCCGGATGCGCCGCGCCCGGCCACATCTGGAATGCGTTGAAGACGACGCTCAGGAAATCCGGCGACCTGTGCGCGACGACGAAGCTCGTGTCGTGCTCGCCCTCGGAGGGCTTCGACTCCGCGAGCTGCTCGTTGACGAGGCGTTGCACGCGCGCGTTGAACGTCTGCGCGGCCGGCGTCGCGCCCTCCATCGACGGGTAGGCGAGATTGATTTCGAGCGCCTTGGTCTTGCGCCTCGTCCGCTTCGCGACGAGGCGGTAGCTGTCCGCCCCGCGTCGGCCCGCGACCTCGCGCAGGGAGAACGGCTGTTGCCCTTTGCCGTCCGGCTTCGTCCAAGTGCCTTCGAGCGCCGACGCGCCCTCCGCGAGCCGGCCCTTGAAGACGCCGACGGCGCGCCCCTCGTCGCCCAGCTCTTCGAGCGTGAAGGCGTCGCCCGCCTCGATTGCGCCGCGCACGAGCGCATCGACGCGCGACGCGGCATCCTTGCGCCCACCCCAAACGGGTGTGCCGTCGCCGTCGTTCGAGAAAGCGCGCCCCGGCTCTTCGCGCGCGGGCCAGTGGAAGAAGCTCCCCGAAAGGCTCTCGCCCTCGCGCCTGAGTCTCAGCTCGACTTTGAAGTCGCCGCCGACCGTCCCCGCGAAGACCTTGTCGAAGTCGAGCGAGGGCGTGGGCGTGGGCGTCGATGCGCCGCCGGAAGATTGGCCGGAAGTACTCGCGACTCGTGACGCGCCGCCGCGACTGAACTGACGGACGGCCAGCCCGACCAAGACTCCGAGCGCGACGAGACACGCGACGGCGACAAGGATTTTCTTCCACGGCGACGAAGGCGCGGCCGTCGACGCTGTCGGCGGAGGGTAAGGCGCGGAGTTGTAAGGAGGTTGATGAGAGGCGGGCTGATTGGGCGTCGCGGACGAAGGCGTCGTTTGCGGCGGGGTCGCGCCCGTGAGCGACGCGCCGCAGCCGGTGCAGAAGCGCAATCGGTCGTCGTTCGCTTGTCCGCAATTTGAGCAGAGCAACTTTGTTCGGTCTCTGCCGCGCGCGCGCGAAAGTCGTTTACTGCATCCCCTCGACGACGGCGCGCGCGAACTCGTTGGTCTTCGACGTGCCGCCCACGTCGCGCGTCCTCACGCGCCCCTCTTCGTAGACGCGGAGCATCGAGCCTTCGATGCGGTCGGCCGCCTCGCGCTCGCCGAGGTGGCGCAGCATCATGATGCCCGACTGTAGCAGCGCCGTCGGGTTGGCGACGCCTTGGCCGGCGATGTCGGGCGCGGAGCCGTGGACGGCCTCGAAGACCGCGCCCTGCTCGCCGATGTTCGCGCCGGGAACGAGGCCGAGGCCGCCGATGAGTCCGGCGCACAAGTCCGAGACGATGTCGCCGTAGAGATTCTCAAGGAGCATCACGTCGAACTGCTCGGGGCGCATGACGAGCTGCATACAGGCGTTGTCGACTATCTTGTCGTCGGCCTCTATCTCGGGAAAGTCCTTCGAGACGTTGCGGAAGCATTCGAGGAAGAGCCCGTCGGAGAGCTTCATGATGTTGGCCTTGTGGACGGCCGTCACCTTGCGCCGCCCGTTGGCGACGGCGTAGTCGAAGGCGAATCGGGCGATCCGCTCCGAGGCCTCGCGGGTGATGATCTTGATGCTCTCGGCGGCATCGCGACCCACCATGTGCTCGATGCCGGCGTACAGGTCCTCGGTGTTCTCGCGGACGATGACGAGATCGACGTCCTCGTAGCGGG
>DASUNL010000398.1:0-6785 GCA_036277175.1 Pyrinomonadaceae bacterium
CGGGCGCGCGCGAGAAGTAGAGCGCGCGGCCGCGCTCGTCCGTTACGACCTTGACCACGTCGGGACTCAGCACGTCGCCCGCTTCGGTGACGCGCTCGAAGGTCGTCGCGACGACCGCCTCGTCGTCGGCGAGTAACGCCGCGACCGCGCGGTCAATCGTCTCGGGCGCGAGCAGAGGCTCGTCGCCCTGCACGTTGACGATGATGGAAACTTCCGGGCCGAGCGCCGAGGCGACTTCGGCGAGGCGGTCGCTCCCCGTCGGGTGGTCGGCGCGCGTCATCGCGGCCTCGAAGCCGTAAGCGTGTGCGGCCTCGTAGACGCGCGCGTCGTCGGTCGCGACGACGACGCGCGAGACGGTGAGCGCGGCGCGCGCGCGCTCGGCGACGCGCACCACCATCGGGCGGCCTGCAATCTCGGCCAGAGGTTTTCCGGGGAAACGACTCGAAGCGTAGCGTGCGGGGATGACGGCGACGACGGAATTGGGTGTTGGGAGGCCCGCGTGATTCACGGGACTACAACATAGCCTAAACAGTGGCGAGTGACAAGTGACGAGTGACGAGCAAGACACGTCAATCGTCACACGTCACTCGTCAATCGTGGAAGACAGGTTCTCCGATTCACGATTGACGATTGACGATTCACGGCTTTTACTCGTCACTCGTCACACGTCACTCGCCACTGTTCCTGCGGTTTGACAGTGGGATGCGGGCGGGCTACCATGCGGCATCTGACGCCGTAAATGCCGTAAATTCACGTTCCACGTCCTTATGAACTTATGGGTTTCTCGACACTAGCCATCCACGCCGGAAACGACCCCGACCCGACGACCGGCGCCGTCACCGTCCCCATCTACCAGACCTCGACCTACGCGCAGGACGGCTTGGGGCGGCACAAGGGCTATGAGTACGCGCGCACGCAGAACCCGACGCGCGCTGCCCTCGAACGCAACCTCGCCGCGCTCGAAGGCGCGCGCTACGGCTTCGCCTTCGCTTCGGGGATGGCCGCCATCGACGCCACGCTCCGGCTGGTCAAGGCGGGCGAGCACGTCATCGTCTCCGACAACACCTACGGCGGCACGTACCGCCTCTTCACGAAGATACTAGCCAACTACAACGTCGAGTTCACCTTCGTTGACACGTCCGACGTGTCGAACGTCGAGGCGGCCGTGCGCGAGAACACGCGGATGGTCTTCCTTGAGACGCCGACCAACCCCGTGATGATAGTCACGGACTTGCAGGCCGTCTCTGACGCGGCGCACCGCGTCGGCGCGCGCGTCGTGTGCGACAACACGTTCATGTCGCCCTACCTGCAAAGGCCGTTGGAGTTCGGCGTGGACATCGTCGTCCATTCGACGACGAAGTATCTGAACGGGCACTCGGACGGCGTGGGCGGCGTCGTGCTTTTGAACGACGAGGCTGACGCCGAGTGGCTCGGCTTCGTGCAGAACGGCGTGGGCGCGATTCTGTCTCCGTTCGACTCGTGGCTCGTCCTGCGCGGGACAAAGACTCTGGCGCTGCGGATGGAGCAGCACGACCAGTCGGGGCGGGCCGTCGCCGCCTTCCTCGAAGAGCACCCGAAGGTCGAGAAGATTTACTATCCGGGCTCGGTCTCGCACCGCCAGCACGAGCTGGCGAAGCGCCAGCAGAAAGGTTTCGGCGGGATGGTCGCCTTCGACGTGGGGTCGCTCCAGCGCGCCCAGACGGTGCTCGAATCCGTCAAGCTCTGCACACTGGCCGAGAGCCTCGGCGGGGTCGAGACGCTCATCTCGCACCCGGCGACGATGACGCACGCATCCGTCTTGCCGGAGACGCGCCAGCGCATCGGCATCACCGACGGCCTCGTGCGCGTCTCCGTCGGCCTCGAAGACACCGACGACATCATCGCCGACCTCGATCAGGCGCTCAACAAACTATCGTGAATCGTCAATCGTGAATCGTAAATCGAAAGGGTTGGCGCTTCACATGCTTTCGATTGACAGTTCAAGTTGAAAACCTCTCGGACACGATTCACGATTTACGATTTACGATTCACGCTCTTATGCTCATAGAGCTTTTCGCCAAAACCGACGTGGGGCGCATCCGCTCGGGCAACGAGGACAACTTCCTCGTGCTCGACCTCCAGTCCGCGCGGTCGTGGACTGGCTCGAAGGCGGGCGCGCCCGACGAGGGTCTGCTCCGCTTCGAGGTCGGCGAGCGCGGCGTCGTCCTCGTCGTCTCCGACGGGATGGGCGGCGCTTTGGCGGGCGACGTGGCGAGCCGGATGACCGTCGAGACGGTGCGCGACCTGCTCGTCGGCGGGGGCGGCGAGGCGTCGGGCGGCGAGCCGCCGTGCGGGCCTGACGAGCCGCTCGTCGACTGCCTGCGCAACGCCGCCGAGTACGCCAACTTCGCCATCCACCGGCGCAGTCAGGACGACCCGCGTTGCAGCGGCATGGGCGCGACGATGACGGCGACGGCCGTCACGCCCGAGGGCGTCGACTTCGTGCAGGTCGGCGACAGCCGTGGCTACATGATGCGCGGCTCGGAGATACGCCTCGCCACCAAAGACCAGTCGCTCGTCCAACAGCTCGTCGACGTCGGCCAGATTAGCGAGCAGGAGGCCGAGACGCACATGTTCCGAAACGTCATCCTTCAGGCGCTCGGCGCGCAGGCCGAGCTGCTGCCGGTGACGGGGCGCGTCCGCGTCTGCCGCGACGACGTGCTCCTGCTTTGCAGCGACGGACTCTCCGGCAAGCTGCGCGGCGACGAGATGCGGCGCATCGTCGCGGACGCGCACGGCGACCTCAAGCGCGCCTGCGAGCATCTGGTCGCGGAGGCCAACGCGCGCGGCGGCGAAGACAACATCACGGTCGTCCTCGCGCGCTTCACGGGCGACGACCTCCCCTCGCCCGACTCGCAGCGCATCACCGTCGAACTCCCCGCCCTCGACGCCGACAACACGATGGGCGGCGAAGACGACACGCAACACCCGTAAGGCAACAGGCAAAAGGTAAAAGGCAAAAGTGAGAGCCCGTCGGCTCTTCTACTTTTGCCTTTACGAACGTCGAAAGGAGTCCTAGCGATGGAAGACTTATCGCGTCCAACTCCTAAACCGCCTGAAACTACCCACCAAACAAGTGGTCTGACTCCATTTCTAATCGGAAGCTCGATATTATTTCTAGCTGTTGCCTGCTTCTGTGCGTATAAGGGCTACACGACTTTGTACGATGACAGCTATAACGCCAAAGTGGTCGGCGGAGACGCATACAACTTCATCATCTATGCTGGGAGGGGCACAGCGATGGTGTGCATCGGCATCATCAGCGCGCTCATCGGCGTGGCCTTTTCCGTCTTCGCCGCGATTGATAAACTACGACAGCTCGCCGAAAACGCTCGTGCCGCGAAACATTGATTGTGCATAACTTGTTGACAGCGCCGCATCGAGAAGGCGCTCGCCGAACTCTCGGCCCGCGCCAAGTCGTCGAAGTGACGTGAAGGCCGAAGAAGACCTGAGGAGAGAACACATGAGCCGCAGAAGCGTCAACGCCCTCAAACTCGCTCTCGCCCTCGCGACGCTCGTCGCCGTCGTCGCCTTCGGCACGGCAGGCGTCGCGTCGCGCAACTTCGCGCAGACCGGCCCGGCGAGTCAGCCGCCCCCGCCGCCGAAGGGCGACGCGACGCCGACGCCCGTCCCCGGCGCGCCGCCCGCCGCCACGCGAAGCGACGCGGCGGGCACGGGCCGTCCGCAGGGCGGGGGCGCGATGGCCGAGCTACAGCGAATGATTGCCGGGCGCGAGGAGCAGCCGGCCGAGCAGGTCTTCAAAAACGTGCAGGTGATGAAGGGCGTCCCGGCGGGTCGCTTCCTGCGCATCATGCAGATGGGCTACGCGCGCTCGCTCGGCGTCAACTGCGCACACTGTCACGTGCCCGGCCAGTGGGAGAGCGACGAGAAGCCGACCAAGGGCGTCGCGCGCGAGATGATTCTGATGACGCGCGCCATCAACGACGAGCACCTGAAGAAGATTAAGAACCTGCGCAGCGCGACCCCGGCCGTCAACTGCACGACCTGCCACCGAGGCGAAACAAAGCCCGCGCTCAACCTGCCCGTCGAGCCGCAACGCCCGGCGACTACGACGACGCCGACGCCCGCGATGACGCCTCAGCCGTCGCCGACGCCCGGCCGTTAGAGTTCTCGGAGGGAGTTTGAGTTGGAGGTCGCGATTCTTTTCTACGAAGGCATGACGGCGCTCGACGCCGTCGGCCCTTACGAAGTCCTGCGGCTCATGCCGGGGGCGGGCGTGCGCACGGTCGCCGCGCGCACCGGCCCCGTCCGCACAGACTCCGGCCTCGCTCTGCTCCACGCCGAGCACACCTACGAAGAGGTCACGGCCCCCGACATCCTCGTCGTCCCCGGCGCGTCCGAGCCGCGCGGCGCGTTGGCGGACGCGGCGCTCCTCGAATGGGTGCGTCGCGTACATCAGACGACGCGCTGGACGACCTCGGTCTGCTCCGGCTCGCTCATCCTCGGCGCGGCCGGACTGCTCAAGGGCCTGCGCGCGACGACGCACTGGATGGCGCTCGAAGCGTTGCGCAACTTCGGCGCTGTTCCGGTCGCGGAGCGCGTCGTGCGCGAAGGGAAAATCATCACGGCCGCCGGAGTCTCGGCGGGGATAGACATGGCGCTCTCGGTCGCGGCCGAAGAGTGCGGCGAGGACGTGGCGCGCGCGATTCAACTCGCCGTCGAGTACGACCCGCAGCCGCCCTTCGACTCCGGCTCGCCCGACAAGGCGACGCCCGCCGCCGTCGAGATGGTGCGCGCCCGTCAGCTTTTCTAAAAACACCTCACCAGCAAGCTCAAACGAAAGACGCCCACGCCGAAAGCCATGCCGAACATCAGACCGCTCAAGAGAATCGCGGGCAAGGTTCGCGACATACGAGACAGCCACCGCGAGCGTCACCGCCCGTCCGGCTTCGGGTTCGCGCTCGCCGACAGCGTCGAATACCTCGACGCCGCGCGCTGGGACTCGGTCGCCGAAAACTCTTCGCTCTTCCTCTCACGCCGCTACCTGAGAGTCGTCGAAGAGGTCGGCCCCGAGAACCTTCAGCCGCGCTACGCGCTCGTCTTTCGCGGGCGCGACGCGGTCGCGTGCGTCGCCGCGCAGAGCGCGCGGATTACGGCGGCGCGCGTGCGCAAGAAGAAGGAGGGCGGGCGCGCGAGCAAAGTCTCCGCGCCGCTCGAACGCATCGAGGAGCGCGTGCTAGTCTGCGGAAACCTCCTCTCGTGGGGTCAGCACGGCGTCGCGTTCGCGCGCGGCGAAGACCCCGCGCGACTCTGGCCGGCGGTCGCCGAGGCGCTCTACCGCCTGCGCCGCGCCGACCGGCTTCACGGCGAGACAGACCTCGTGATGGTCAAAGACCTCTCGGACGCGGAGGCCGCCGAGGCGTCGGCGCTCGGCCGCTTCTCCTACCGCCCGCTCGAAACCGACCCCGACATGGTCTTGGAAATCTCGCCGAGCTGGCGCACCTTCGACGACTACCTCGCGAGCCTCACGTCGAAGTACCGTAAGACGGCGCGGCAAATCATCAAGGACGTGGAGGCGGCGGGCTGCGTCGTCGAAGAGATAACAGACGTCGCGAGTAATCAGGACGAGATTCACGCGCTCTACATGCAGACGCACGAGCACGCGCGCCTGCGCCTCTTTACGCTCCGGCCCGAATACTTGCCGACGCTCGCCGAGCGTCTCGGCGACGACATGCGCTTTACGGTCGTGAGGAAGGACGGACGTCTGCTCGGCTTCGTCACCACGGTGCGCGACAATGATTTGGCCGTCGGCTACTACATCGGCTTCGACCGCCCGACGAATGCGGAAGCGCCGCTCTACTTTCGCCTGCTCTACTCGGTCGTCGGCCACGCCGTCGAGATGAATTGCCGACGCCTCTCGCTCGGCCGCACGGCCCTAGAGCCGAAGGCGCGTCTCGGCGCGCGCCCCTCGCCGATGCGCGTCCTCGTGCGCCACCGAATCCCCGCCCTCAACGTCCTCGTGCGCGCGCTGCTCCGCTCCGTCGACCACGACGAAGCCCCGGAGCGCAACCCGTTTAAATAGCCACGGAGGCACAGAGACACAGAGAAGGAAAAGATAAGAAGGAAGGAAACTAATGAGGGGGAGTCGAATGATTCGACTCCCCCTCTTAACTTACCCGCCTTTCTTTTCTTCTTCTCCGTGCCTCCGTGCCTCCGTGGCTTATTCGTCTTTGCTGCCTTCGACCAACTCTTGCGCGCGCCAGTGCGGGCGGTCGTCGAGGCGTCGGACGTAGATGGATGCGCCGCGCAAGCTTTCGACGACGACGCGGTCGCCGGCTTCGAGCGGCGGCTCGCCCTCGGCCGGGTAGGCCGTCCAAGTCGAGCCGAAGACTTTGACCGCGCCCTCGTTCAAAGCGCCGCGACTCGAAGTGACGACCGTGCCGACCTTGCCGGGCAGCGACGCCGCGCCGCTCTTCAAACCCTCCGGGTTGTCCGGGTGGACGAAGTAGCGCGAGAAGATGGTGCGCGAGGCGGCCGTCAGCGCAATCGAGACGGCGAAGAAGACGAGGAACTGGAGCGGGTAGCCCGCGCCCGCCACGGAGGCGAGCGCCGCCGCAATCGCGCCGACGCCGAACCAGAGCAGCACGAAGCCCGGCGTGAAGACCTCGGCGATGACGAGAATCACGCCCAGCACCGTCCACAGAACCCACGCAAGGTTGTCGCTCATCCCGTCCCTTCTTCAGCCCTTCAGCATGTTCTTCATCACGAACCAGACGTTGGCCGGC
>DASUNL010000399.1:0-4705 GCA_036277175.1 Pyrinomonadaceae bacterium
GCCACACGCCGCTCTTTCAGGTGATGCTGGCGATGCAGAACGCGCCGCTGCCGGAGATGGCTCTGCGCGGGCTTAACATCAGTCAGGTCGAAGTGGACACCGGCACGGCGAAGTTCGACCTCATCCTCTTCGTCAGGGAGACCGAAGAGGGTCTCATCGGCAGTTGGGAATACAACACGGACGCGCTCGACCCCGCGTCGGTCAGACGCATGGCCGCACACTTCGAGACGCTCTTGCGCGGCGTCGTCGCCGACCCGTCGTGCAGCCTCTCGGCGCTGCCGCTTCTGCCCGCCGAAGAAGAGCGGCGTCTGCTCGTCGAGTGGAACGACACGGCGGCCGTTTATCCGCGCGGCGAGTGTCTGCACGAGATGTTCGAGGCTCAGGCGCGGCTGACGCCCAACGCCATCGCGCTCCTCTTCGAGCACGAGCGTTGGACTTACCGCGAATTGAATCGGCGCGCGAATCAGTTGGCGCATCACCTGCGTGCGCGCGGCGTCGGGCCTGAGTCACTCGTCGGCATCCTCATGGAGCGCACGACCGAGTTGCTGGTCGCGCTGCTCGGCGTGCTCAAGGCGGGCGCGGCTTACGTGCCGCTCGACCCGAACTACCCGCCCTCGCGTCTCGCCTTCATGCTCTCGGACACGCGCGCGCCCGTGCTGCTGACGCAGGAGCGACTGCTCGGTCAAATGCCCGAGGGCCACGCCGCGCACGTCATCTGTCTCGACACGGGATGGGAAGAGATTGCGGGTAACAGCGAAGCAGACCCGGCGGGCGGCGCGTCTTCGCGCAACCTCGCCTACTTGATTTACACCTCCGGCTCGACCGGAAGACCGAAGGGCGTCGCCATCGAGCACGCGAGCGCCGTCACGCTCCTACACTGGGCGCACGAGAACTTCGACGCCGAAGAGCTGCGCGGCGTGCTCGCCTCGACCTCGGTCTGCTTCGACCTCTCAATCTTTGAAATCTTCGTCCCGCTCAGTTGCGGCGCAACCGTCATCTTGGCCGCCAACGCGCTCGCGCTCGCGGAGCTTCCGGCCGCCGACCAAGTCACGCTCGTCAACACCGTGCCGTCGGCGATGGCCGAGCTGGTGCGGACGCGCGCCATTCCCGACTCTGTGCAGACGGTGAATCTGGCGGGCGAGGCTCTACAGAACGCGCTCGCGCAGAGCATCTACGAAGAGAGCGGCGTCGGGCGCGTCTATAACCTCTACGGCCCTTCCGAAGACACGACCTATTCGACTTGGACGCTCGTCGAGCGAGGGGGCGAAGGAGTCCCGACCATCGGACGGCCGGTCAGCAACACGCGCGTCTACTTGTTGGACGACGCGATGCGCCTCGTGCCGCAAGGCGTCGCGGGCGAGCTTTACGTCGGAGGCGAAGGGCTCGCGCGCGGCTACTTCGGCCGCCCGGAACTGACGGCCGAGCGTTTCGTCCCCGACCCCTTCAGCCGCGAGCCGGGCGCGCGTTTGTATCGGACGGGCGACCTCGCGCGCTACCGCTCGGACGGGCAGATAGAGTTCCTCGGCCGCCGCGACCATCAGGTCAAGGTGCGCGGCTTCCGCATCGAGTTGGGCGAAGTCGAGGCCGCGCTCGGAGAGCAGCCCGAGATTGAAGAGGCGGTCGTCGTGGCGCACAGGCTCGGCGACTCCGAGCCGCGCCTCGTCAGTTACATCGTGACGCGGCCGGGCCTCACGCCGACGCCGGGCGAGCTGCGGCAGCGTCTCAAAGAGCAACTGCCCGAGTACATGATTCCCTCGGCCTTCGTCATCCTCGACGAGATGCCGCTGACGCCGAACGGGAAGGTCAACCGCGCTGCGCTGCCCGAGCCGGAGGGCGCGCGCCCCGAAATGGAGAACGCCTATCTTGCGCCGCGCACCCCGGTCGAAGAAGAGTTGGCCGACATCTGGGCGAACCTCCTCGGCCTGCGGCGCGTCGGCGTCAGCGACAACTTCTTCGACCTCGGCGGCCACTCGCTCTTGGCGACGCAAGTCGTCTCGCGCGTGCGCGAGGTCTTCGGGATGGAGATGTCCGTGCGCGCGTTGTTTGAAGCGCCGACGGTGGCCGAACTAGCCGCGCGTATCGCGATGACGCTTCGCACGGAGGAAGTCATCGCCCCGGCCGACGACGCCGGGGACGAACGTGCCGCGCCGCTTCAGGCCAATGTTTACGAGGGCGAAGAGTTGGTCGAGCGCGTCGAGCTGTTCCGTCAGGCCGCGCAGGAGTTCGTCGCCCCGCCCATCCTCCCCGTCCCGCGCGGCGGCGCTCTGCCGCTCTCGTTCGCGCAGCAGCGACTCTGGTTTCTGCACCAGCTCGCGCCGGAAAGCTCGGCCTACAACATCCTCGGCGGGATGCGCTTGCAGGGCGCGCTGAAGGTCGAGGCTTTCGAGAGCGCGCTTAACGAAATCGTCAATCGACACGAGTCGCTGCGGACGACCTTCACGACCGTCGACGGCCAGCCCGTGCAAGTCGTCTCGGCCGCGCAGCCGATTAGCATCACTCTCAGCGACCTGCGCGTCCTAGCCGCCGACGAGCGCAGCGCGCAGGTCGAAGAGGCGGCCTACGAAGAGTTGAAGCGACCCTTCGACCTTGAGCGCGGGCCGCTCCTTCGCGCGAGCCTCCTACGTCTGGACGACGACGAGCACGTCGCGCTCGTGACGATGCACCACATCGTCTCGGACGGTTGGTCGACGACTCTCCTCATCAAAGAGTTCGTCACGCTCTACGAGGCGGCGCGCGAGGGCCGCGCGCACTCGCTCGCGCCGCTTCCGATTCAGTACGCCGACTACGCACACTGGCAGCGCGCATGGCTGCAAGGCGAAGTGCTTGACGCGCAACTCGCCTACTGGAAGCGCGCGCTCGGCGGGTCGCTGCCTGTCTTAGAGCTTTCGACCGACCGACCGCGCCCCGAAGAGCCGACGCTGCGCGGCGCGAAACTCCTCTTCACGCTCCCGCCGGGACTTTACCGCAAACTCGTCGCGCTCAGCCGACGCGCGGGCGCGACGCTTTACATGACGCTGCTCGCCGCGTTCAAGACCTTGCTTTACCGCCTCACGCATCAGGACGACCTCATCGTCGGGACGGCGATTGCGGGCCGCAACCGCGCCGAGACGGAAGACCTCATCGGCGTCTTCATCAACATGCTGGCCCTGCGCACAGACCTCTCCGGCAACCCGTCCTTCCTCGAACTGCTCGGGCGCGTTCAGGAAGTAACGCTCGCCGCCTACGCGCATCAGGACATGCCGTTTGAGAAGCTCGTCGAGGAGCTTCAGCCCGCGCGTGCGTTGACGCGCGCACCGCTCTTTCAAATCGCCTTCGGGCTGCAACACGAACCCGCACGGAGCTTCGCGCTGCCCGGCCTCAAGCTGAGCCGGCTCAGCTTCGACGCCGACATCTCGCGCTACGACCTGACGCTCTGGATGTTCGAGAGCGAGGGCGCTCTGACGGCGTCGTGGACTTATAGCCTCGACCTCTTCGAGCCGGAGACCATCCGCCGCATGCAGGGCCGCTTCGAGACGCTTTTGCGCGGCATCGTCGCCAACCCGGAGGCGCGCCTGAGCGAGTTTGAAATCCTCTCCGAAGAGGAGCGGCGGCTGGCGGCGGCGCGCGCGAGCGAGTGGGAAGAGTCGAACGCGCTCAAGCTGAAGTCCGTCAAACGTCGCGCCGTGCGCAAGACTTCGGGCGGCGCGAGCTAAAGCCCCGCGCGTTGGGCCGTCGGCAGTCGGGAGATAGAGATGGTGAGCAGCGAAGAATTCAGACCCGCGAGGCGCAAGGCCGTCCGCCTCACTTCGGCCGAGCTGGTCAAGACCTCCTACTTCGACGGGCGTGCGCTGCCGCTCGTCTTAGAGCCTAACGGCGGCGAGGTCAACCTCGTCGCGTGGGCCGAGGCGCACCGCGAGTTCGTCGAGACGGAGTTGGGGCGGCACGGCGCTCTGCTCTTCCGGGGTTTTGAACTCGACACGGTCGCGCGCTTCGAGCAGTTCGTCGCGGCCACGTCGGGCGGGGCGCTCGCTTACGGCGAACGCTCGTCGCCGCGCAGTCAGGTGAGCGGCCACATCTACACCTCGACCGACTACCCCGCAGGCGAGAGCATCTTTCTGCACAACGAGCAGTCTTACAACCTGCGCTTCCCGCTCAAGATTTATTTCTACTGCCTCGTGCCCCCGCGCGCGGGCGGCGAGACGCCCATCGCCGACACGCGGAAGATTCTCGCCTCGCTGCCCGACGACGTCCTCCGCCGCTTCCGCGAGGATGGATACATGTACGTCCGCAATTTCGGACACGGCTTCGGCCTCTCGTGGCAGGACGCATTTCAGACCCGCAGCAAATCGGACGTGGAGCGTTACTGCCGCGAACACGAAATCACTTTCGAGTGGAGGCCGGGCGACCGTCTGCGGACGCGACAGGTGCGGCCCGCCGTCGCGCGTCACCCTCGCACGGGCGAGCTGGCTTGGTTCAATCATGCCACCTTCTTTCACGTCTCGACGCTCGGCGCTTCCATACGCGAACAGATGCTCGGCGCGCTCGGCGAAGACGACTTGCCGAATAACACTTTTTACGGCGACGGCACGCCCGTCGAGCCCGAGGTGATGGAGCAACTACGCGCGGCTTACCTGCGTGAGAAGCTCGCGTTTGCGTGGCGTCAGTTCGACGTGCTGATGCTCGACAACATGCTCGCCTCGCACGGGCGCGAGCCGTTCACGCCGCC
>DASUNL010000400.1:0-4449 GCA_036277175.1 Pyrinomonadaceae bacterium
GACTCGCCCGAGCCGACGCGGATGCGTTCGTGCGAGAGGACTTCGGTGTGCTTGTCGCGCCCGCTCTCGATGTGGATGACGATGCCGCCCGGCATAGGGATGTTTTCAGGTGAACGTCAAGAGGCTGGAGGTTAATGATGAAATCGGCGACCGCGCCCGCCCTCTTCCAGTCCAGCCTGCGGCCCCGGCGCGGTCGCCACGTGCGCCATTTTATACTAAGATTTTCAGAGATGTCGAAAGCTCCGGAGATTAAGGACAGGGAGACGGCCTGCGAACTCGCGCCCGTGACCTGCGCGCCCCTCACGCACCACGTCTTCGTCTGCAACGGCAAGTCCTGCTCGGCGGTCGGGTCGGCGGAAGTCAAAGAGGCTTTCACGCGCGAGCTGCTCCGGCGCGAGATGCTTTTCGGCAAGGCGTCGAAGGGGAAGAACCCGCAAGGGTCGGTGGTGCTGACCGACTGCTCTTCGGTCGGCTTCTGCGCCGTCGGCGCGGCCGTGCTCGTCTACCCCGAGGGCGTCTGGTACGCGCAGGTGCGCGCGTCGGACGTCGCCGAGATAATCGAAGAGCACATCGTCGGCGGTCGCGTCGTCGAGCGTCTCGCGCTACTCAAAATCCCTTCGCACGGAAAGTAAACCCCGCGCCACTTCAAACCCCCGCGCCGCACGAAATCTAAAACACACCCGCGTTGCGTAAATAAGACCGAGAGAGGCACGGCGCAAGACGCGCGGCCGTCGGATTTTATTTTTAACTTGAGAGAGGAGTCTCGAAAAGATGTCTGAGCAGGAGAACGTGCGGCTCGTCGAAGCGGCCTACGCCGCCTTCCAGCGGGGCGACATTCCGGGGGTGCTGGCGAATTTCACGGAGGACGCGGACTGGGAGACGCCCGGCACGCCCGAAGCCATCCCGCACGCGGGTCGCAAGCGCGGCCACGAGGAGATGAAGCAGTTCTTCTCGACGCTCGCGGCGACCGAAAACATCACGCACTTCGAGCCGCGCGAGTTCATCGCGAAGGACGATAAGGTCGTCGTCCTCGGCAACTACAAAGGCACGGTCAGAGGCACGGGCCGCAACTACGACATCGACTGGCTGCACGTCTTCACCGCGCGCGACGGGAAGCTCTCAGGCTTCCGCGAGTTCCTCGACACGGCCGCCCTCGGCGACGCGCACCGCAACGCCGCCGCGCAGACGGCGTAAAGGCCGCGAATCGTCAATCGTAAATCGTAAATAGAAAGAAGCAGACGGAAGGCCCGACTTGAGTCTAGATTCAAGTCGGGCCTTCCGTTCGACTACGATTCGCGATTGACGATTTACGATTCACTACTTGAGAGTCGAGCGGAAGAAGGCGAGCGTGCGCGCCCAAGCGTCTTTGGCCGCGTCGGCGTTGTAACGCTCGCCCGTGTCGTTGAAGAAGGCGTGGGCCGCGCCGGGATAGATTTTGTACTCGAACTTCTTGCCCGCCTTCTTCAAAGTCTCGGCCACGGTCGGAACTTGCGAGGTGATGCGCTCGTCCGTCTCGCCGTAGAGTCCGAGGACGGGGACGCGCACCTGCGCGAGTTTCTCCGGCGGCGGCGCGCTCCCGTAGAAGACGACCGACCCGCGCAGACGCTCGGCCTCGGCCGCGAGCAGGAACGAGCGCGCACCGCCCCAGCAGAAGCCGACCGAGCCGAGACGCCCCGACTTCACGCGCGCGTGTTTATCGAGATAGGCCAGCCCCGCCTTCAAGTCGCTCATCGCCTGTTCGGACGAAATCGTGCCGATGGCTTCGCGCGCCTTGTCGGGCGAGGCCATCGAAGCCGTGCCCCCTTTGCGCGCAAGGATGTCGGGCGCGAGCGCGACGAACCCTTCGGCCGCGAAGCGCCGCGCGACGTCGCGCGTGTGCTCGTTAAGCCCACGGTTCTCGTGAATCACGAGGACGGCCGGGTGCTTGCCCTTGCCCGACGGCGCGCTCAAGTAGCCGCCCAAGCTCACGCCGTCCGCGCCCGCGTAAGTCACATCCGAAGAGGTCAGACCCGCCTGCTTCGACTCCTTCTCGGAGATTAACGTGCTCGCAAGGCCGGTCGTCTCCAAAAGCATGTGCGCGGCCGCCATGCTGCCCGTGACGGCGATGAGTCGCGCGATGAATGAGCGCCTGTCGAGCGCGCCGTCCCTGTATGCGTCGATGATTGTTTTTGTTCGTGCTTCCATGTTCGACTCCTTCGAGGGTTGACCAAAAAAGTTCATTTGCCCCACGCCGGGTTGTGCCCGTTGCGGACGAGCAGGCGCGCGCCCCTGCCGTCTGTGCCGACGAGCCAGAGGTCTATGTCAGTTCCGTCAATCGTCTTCGCGCGCTCGAAGACGATGTGGCGTCCGTCGGGCGAGACCGCGAAGGAACGCGCGAACTCGTTTTCGAGTCGCGTCACCTGCGTCACACGCTTCGACGCGAAGTCGTAGCGGAAGATGTTCGAGGACTCGTAAGACGAGGGGAACGAGTAGAGAAAGCCTGAGCCGTCGGGCAGCCAGCGCAACTCTTGGAGGAGTTGATAGTCGATGTCGCTAAAGGTCGTCAACTTCGCGCCCGGATGCGTGCCGCCCTCCGCGATGCGGTAGATGCTCGAACCGCCAGACGTGTTGTCGGTGTAGATGATTTGATTGGCGAGCGCGGGCGTCGGCCCCCAGTCCCACGCGCACGCGCCCGACGGGTGCTTGCCTGCGAAGAGCGGCTGGAAGACGAACTCGCCGGGCGTTGGCTGCGCGGGCACGGTGTTGACGAGGCACAGTCCGTTGCGGAAGCTCAGGCGAGAGCCGTCGCTGCGCCAGACGGGGCGGAACGCGCCGAAGAGCTCGTAGCCGTCGCCGCTGATGCCGAAGACGGTCGAGTTAACATTCCGTCCCGCCTTCACGTCGACGCCGGGGATGAACCAGCGATAGTTGCCGTACATCGCGACGACCGGCTGCGCGTGTTCGCCGAAGTCGGCCACGGACTTGAAGACGAGCGTCTTCGACGAACCCGGCGGCATCGTGATGGCCTGCGGCTCGGACGCCCCAGCGACGTAGACGAAGAAGACGCCGACGCTCGCATGCTGCTGAAGATAGAACGGCTGTTGGTTGCGAAGCGTGACGGTGACCGTGCCCTGCGGGTAGCGCGCGAAGGTCGAATGGTCGGGCGCGTTCGTGATTCTGCGAAAGCCCGCGCCGTCGGGCCGTATGCCGTAGATGTCCGCGTGGTAGAGCGAGACGACGGAGTGGTGACTGCTTGAGAAGGTGAGTTCCTTGCCGTCGGGACGCCACGCGAGTTCGTAGATGTAGGGATGCTCGGTCGGCTCGGAGTAAGCCCACAGCTTTCGGTCGTTCGAGCCGTCGGGCGAGATGAGCCGAAGCTCTTTGCCTACGCGCGCGTAAGCGATTGTGCCGCTCGCGGCGGACGACGGCCCGCCCTCGCGCGTCTTCGCTCCGGCACTCGTCGCGGCGGCTTCTTGTTGGCTCGCGGCCGTTTGATTACTTGTTGATTGATTCGCTGCTGCTTGATTAGCGTCTGTTTGATTCTCGGCCGTTTGGCTCTCGTCAGTCTCGTTCGCGGGCCGCTCGGTCGTCGTTGAACCCGATGATGACGACGGACTCGAAGGCGTCGGGCGCGGCGCGGCGGGCTGTGTCGCGTCTTCGTCAACTGCTGCGTCTTCATCGCGCGCCGCCGTCTCTGCGGGAGGCGCGGACGCGCTCGCTGTGCGTGACGGCGCGTCTTTCGACCTGCGGCCGTAGGTGAAGTTGTCGAGCAGCAGGCCCGACACCCCCTTCGGGGGGCGGAAGCTGAGGGAGACGATTGGCCTGTCGGAGGTGAAGCCGACAAAGGACGCGGCGGGCCGGTTGCGCGTGTTGACGATGACCGTCTGCGCTTGGCCGTCGGAGGTCGTGGCCGTGACTTCGATGGTCGAGACGTAAGGTTGCTGCGTCCAGAGGTCACAGCCGACGGCCGTCGTGCCCGCCGGGAGCGTCACGTCGAGCGAGGCGTTGCCGGGTTGGTTCGGCGCGGCCCAAGTGAGCAGAGGGAGCGTGCCCGTGTTGAGCATCGGGTTTCCGCCGCCGTAGTGTGTGCTCACGACGTAGATGAGGCCCGGCCCGAAACGCGCGCCGCCCGACGCGCGGAACGTCACGCCGCCCGCCGTCAGGCCCTCGTCCGGACGATACTTGCCGAAGCCGCGCGCGGGCGCGACCGAGTCGAAGTCAATCGTCGTCGTGCCCTCGGACGCGGCGGCGAACTCTGCGCGGTCGGCGTGTGCCGCGAGTGCGCCTTGCGTGTACGAGGTGGAGACGGCGGCGAGAGGCGCGACGAGTACGAGGTTCAAAAGTAGTTTGAGCAACATGCGGAAAAACCCCCCTTTGTACGCATGAGACCTGTTGAATGATTAGAGACGGCGACCGTCCAAAACTTTGGGAGAGTTTGCTCGATAGTAACTCATCCGGGGCCGAGGGCAA